>JABIIH010000265.1 GCA_018649245.1 Rhodospirillaceae bacterium
AGTCGTACGTGATGCGACACCTCGAGTTGTCCTGGTGCCGGGGTTGGGCCTCTTTGGCGTCGGGCGCTCAATGAAAGAGGCGGGGATTGCGGCTGATCTTGCTGAGACCAATATTACTGTCATTACAGCTGCCGAGGCAATTGGCCGCTACCGCAGCGCCAGCGAAAGCGACATTTTTGATATTGAATATTGGTCACTGGAAGCCGCCAAGCGCAGCTTTGTTGAGCCGTTAGCCTTACAAGGACAGGTCGCCCTGGTTACCGGCGGCGGCTCCGGTATTGGTGCTGCCACAGCTCAAGCCTTTGCCGATCAGGGCGCGGCGGTTGTGGTCGTTGATCTCGACGCCAAAGCGGCTGAAGCGGTGGCGAGCGAGACTAATGGTTTGGGCCTCGCCTGTGATGTCACCAAGCCCAAAGATGTTCGCCGTGTCTTTGATCGGGCCTGCCAGACTTTCGGCGGCGTTGATATTGTGGTCTCCAACGCCGGAGCAGCCTGGCAGGGCGAGATCGGCACGGTTGATGAGGCTGTCATCCGCAAAAGTTTCGAGCTCAACTTTTTCGCTCATCAATCGATTGCCCAAAACGCGATCCGCGTGATGCGGGCCCAAGGACTCGGTGGGCGCTTGCTGTTCAATACTTCCAAACAGGCTGTTAATCCGGGTGCGGATTTCGGTCCCTACGGATTGCCCAAAGCAGCAACATTATTTTTGATGCGGCAATATGCGGTTGATCACGGCAAGGACGGCATTACCTCAAACGCTGTTAATGCTGATCGTATCCGCTCAGGCTTGCTGACCGATGAGATGATTTCATCGCGTTCAAAAGCCAGGTCGTTGTCCGAAAATGATTATATGAGTGGCAATCTCTTAGGCGAGGAAGTCACCGCCGAAGACGTCGCCAAAGCTTTTGTTGATCTCGCCTTGTCGCCCAAAACCACGGCGGCTGTCATCACCGTTGATGGCGGCAATATCGCTGCAGCTTTGCGCTAGTTAATATCTGCCAGTAAGTATTTTCGGCCGGAACCTAGCGCCCCTTACGCTTTAAATAAATGTCGGCTTTAATCGGTATATCGGATACACTGTTATAAAGGTACGCTTTTAAAACTAGCGCGGCGGGGATTTTGAGATGGCACTTTCAGAAGAAGACTTCAGCAATCGGCGTGAGCACGCGCGTAAGTCTGTCCTCGCTGAGGCAATCATTGAATACGGTGGCAATGAGACCCGTGGCAAAGTGCACGACATATCTGTTGGCGGGGCCAAGATAGAGGCTCAATTACCGGCAGATGCCAAATCGCCCGTGAATCTGAAGATTAACCAATTCGGCGCCATTCCTGCCGATATAGCCTGGCAGCGGGGAAATCAGGTTGGTCTGAAGTTTCGCAGTGATCCTGAGCAGGTGGCGGAAATGTTGGCAGCAATCGCGATTTACGGCTGAAACTGCTACGCCGCGACCTTGAGGTAAGTATCGGGGATACCTCAGGCAACCACCAAGCGACGGATAGTCCCGCCATATAGATATCCCCAATTACTATTTTTTCCGCAACCAGGCCGCCATGCCTTTGACATTGGCAGCGCGGAAAAACTTATAACCGTCCCAGTTTTTGTATTCGCTCATAGTGACGGATTTAACCAGATCACCTGCTGACTTACCGGCTTTGAGGCCTGCCGCGACACGGGAGCGCAACGTTTCGATATAGATCCGAAAAGATTTCAAGTGCGCATGGGTGCCGACACCGCCATGGCCCGGAATCAGAGTTTTAAACTTGAGGCTTTCGGCGGTTTTGACCTGATTGATCAACCCGTCGATGTCGGTGCGCGGAAAATTACGGAAAGGCAGCCGGTTTTTCGATGCCAGATCAACGATAAAGGCCACGTTTTCGGGGCGTACCACCATGGCAATCAAATCCGTGCCGTGGCCAATGCCCAGGTATTTAAGCTCGAAGGTTTTACCGCCAAGGCGAAAAACCATTTCGTCTTGAAAAACCTGCGTGGGGTATCCGGTTCTTGCCTTACCGGATAGAACCTCAGCCCGCAGTTTTTCATGGGCGATTACTTCAACTTCTTTGCCCCATTCTTCGCCGCCCGTATTGTGATCGCCGTGACTATGGGAGTAAATGGCGTGGGAAACGGGTTTATTGAAGCGCTTTTTGATCTCGCCTCTAAGCCATTTCACCACACCGGCATTAATCGGATCAGTGACAACTATGCTGTCTTTGGTTTCAACCAGCATACCAAAGTGAAAATTGTTCTGATAGCGGTAGATGTCGCCGGTGACTTTTTTAATCGAGCGTTTTGGCGGACCACTTGGCCGTTGAGCTTGGGCTTCAGATATTGGCACCATCACCACAAAGCCGATGATCGCCAGGGTACATAAAAATATTTTTGACGTTTGATGTGACATTTTAAAATCTCCCCAGATTTATGAATATTTCCTGAGAAGACAACGCCCGCCGCTGAGGGTCAAATCAACTAATCGTTGGTTTTGTGTGAGGGAGAAAAATCTACTCCGCTTCGTCGAAACCCATCTCGGTGAGGATGCGGGTGATGGTGGCGTCATCGAGCTCGTGGATATGCTTGGCCATGAGGTTAGCCAACAGCGTTGCCTTGGGATCAAGGCCCGCAGTATCGACCGGCACCCGGGGGTGAGATAGCTCAGCGAGTTCTTTTAATTCATCGACCTGATCCCATATGAGTTCAAAATAATTTGCGATCTGCATAACAAAACCCGGGCCGGGCCGGCCGCGATTGCCGTGCTCCAGCGCCGAAAGATAAGCAGATGAGACGTGTAAATCTCCCGCCATTTGTTTGAGCTGAATGCTTTTCGCTGCCCTAAGCTCCCGCACCCGTTTGCCGAAAGGGGTCATGAGCGGTCTCCCGCGCGTTTGCGTTTTAGCAAGACATAAAGCGCGCCGGTTCCACCATCGGCCTGGGTCGCATGATTGAACGAAAGTATGCGGCTGCGATTGGGTTCTTCATTGAGCCAACGCGGCACCATTTCCCTGAGCACGCCGACCTGTCTCTCATTTGAATTATCCAATTTTAAGCCCTTGCCGGTAATCACCAAGACGCAGCGTTTGCCGGCATTGGCCGCCCCGGCGATAAAGCCATTGAGCGCCCGGTGCGCCTCGTCCTGCCGATGGCCGTGGAGATCAAGCCGGGCTTCGATTTGCATCTGACCACGTTTGAGCCGTTGGGCCGAGCGTTTATCAAGACCCGGGGTATCGCCATGATTGAGAGTTGGTTGATCTGATTTTTTAGCCGGTGGGGCAGCACGCAAATGCGCATTGGGTGAGCGCTTGATGGCGGTTTTTTCCGGGGGCGGTTTATTATCGAGATCTTTTTTAATCTCGCGCCCCGGCAACGGCTCAACGTCTTTCATGGCAAAAGCCAGTAGATCAGCGTCGTCTATTTCCTTTTTCTTTTTCGCCATACCGTCAGGCCTCATCGATAATAATAATATGAAGGCGGCGGGGACCGTGAATGCCAAGCTGGATTTTTTGCTCGATATCACCGGTGCGGGACGGTCCGGTAATCCAATTGACGACCCGTGGGAGACTGGACGGCTCGCTACCAATTTCATTTCGAAGTCGATTCCAGGTGGTCTCATAGTCACCCGTGACTCGCGAGCGCGGCAGCACAACAATATGGGTTTCGGGCAGGAAATTCAAAGTGGTCGGATTCTCCGGTGCAGCATGCAGCACCAAAGTACCGGTTTCGGCAATGCCGGCGAAGGCCACCGCGAGGCTGGCTTGATCGGCCTCGATGGCGACACCAAGGTGCCTGGTCAGCGTGGGCTGCCGCGTCCAATCAACCCGCCCGAGCAGAGGGTCATCGCTGGACTTAATTTCGCTCGGCAGATTTTGGCTGGAAAGATAGGCCGCTAAGGCTGCCGGTAGATCATCCAGATGTTCGATGCGATCCGTGGTCGCTGAAACTTCCTCCGCCCAGTCACGGAACAACTGCACCTGATCCTCTGGCGAAACTTGCGCGCGGTTTGGAATAAGGTTCTTGGGTGGGCTTTCGATCCGCGCCGCTGCCGTGGCGGCTCGGGCCGCTTTGTCGCTGTCTTTATCAAGGGCGGCGCCGATTTTTCCTAAGATATCCGCCCCGGTATTATTTTGGACACTCATTTTCGTTTCTCCTTCCATAGCTGCTGGAAGGTCTTACCTTGTGGGGCCGGGAAATTGCGATTGCGGGTCCAGCCTTTAAGGCTCGGGATGTATTTTAAATGGCCTTTCTTTCTAGCCCACCAGCCCAAAAATTGCATTTTAGGCCCGGCGAAAAAATGATAGAGCGCCGGTCGTTTGGCAAACACCGCCCACCATTTGAGCGCCCATTTAGTCTGCCAATCGCCAAGATCGCGGACATAGACCTGATCCCGCCAGCGCCGCAGCAACGACGGCAGAGGAATGCGCACCGGACAAACTTCTTCGCACTTACCGCAGAGCGTCGAGGCTTGCGGCAGATCAGCCGCCTCATCAAGCCCCATCAAACCAGGCGTCAGCACGGCACCCATTGGCCCCGGATAAACCCAGCCATAGGCATGGCCGCCAATTGAATTATAAACCGGGCAATGATTGAGGCAGGCGCCACAACGGATGCAGCGGAGCATTTCTGAGAAATCACCCGCCAGCAAATCGGTGCGGCCATTATCTAAAATAACGACGTGGTATTCCGCTGGCCCATCGAGATCAGCGGCGCGGCGGGGGCCGGTCGAAAAGGTGGTATAGGATGACATTTCCTGACCGGTGGCGCTTCTTGCCAGTACTCTGAGCAGCGTCGTTGTGTCCTCCAAAGTTGGCACAACTTTTTCGATGCTGGCGAGCGCGATATGAACACCCGGCAACGTCTGGGTGAGATCGCCATTGCCTTCATTGGTGACAATGACGCTGCTGCCGGTTTCAGCGATCAGAAAATTGGCCCCGGTAATGCCGACATCGGCGTTGATGAATTTATCCCTGAGCATGGCTCGGGCTTCGGCCAGCAATTCATCGGGCTCTTCCAGGGACCGCTCCGCCGGCAGGTTTTTATGGGTTTCCCGAAAGGCGTCGGCAACTTGTTCTTTCGAAACATGGCTCGCCGGGGCAATAATATGGCTTGGGGCCTCGCCACGGAGCTGAATGATATATTCACCGAGATCGGTCTCGATGGGCTCTAACCCGTTCTCTTCGAGGTAGTCATTGATGGCGATCTCCTCGCCGATCATCGATTTGCCTTTGGTAACGGTTTTAGCATCCACACTTTGACAGATGGCCAAAATAATCTCGCGCGCTTCAGTCTCATCCCGCGCCCAATGAACATGGCCGCCGCTGGCCTCGACATTTTGTTGATAGATTTCCAGATAGGCGTCGAGATGCTGGATGGTATGGGTTTTAATATCGCGCGCCCGGTCCCGTAGATCTTCAAATTCTTCCAGGCGTTCGCTGGCGATTTTGCGGTTATGAACAAAGCCGGTTTTAATCCCGGCCAAAGCTTTTTGCAGCTGTTTGTCGACCAGCGCTTTTTTGACATTGCTCTTAAACTGGGTGGTGGTTGCCTCAACCATCAGCTTCGCCAATCGGTGGCGTGTCGATCATGCCGGCCAGTACTTCAGCGACATGCCTGACTTTAAGTGTGGCCTTGAGATTAGTTTCTTTACCTTCATCTTGAAGCCGGCTGAGCTTGCCTTGAATATTCATCAAACAGCCGAGATCACCACCCAACACCAACTCAGCATCGGTTTCGGCCAGACTTTCAACGCTTTGTTTCACCATATGATCGGAAATATCAGAATATTTGACGCAAAAGGTGCCGCCAAACCCGCAGCAGGTTTCAGCCCCCTCATATTCTTGCAGCTCAGCCCCCTCCACTTGCGCCAAAAGCTGGCGCGGTTGGGCTTTGACGCCAAGTTCCCGCAAGCCCGCGCAAGAATCATGATAGGTGATTTTCTGCTCAAGCTTGGCCGTCAAATCTTGCGTGTTCATAACATCGATCAGAAACGACGTCAGCTCGTGGGTTTTTTGCGCCAGATTATAAACCCGGGGCGTCATTTCGAGGTCATCGGCGAACAATTTCGGATAATGTTCCTTGATCATACCGGCACAGGAGCCCGAGGGCGCCACGACATAGTCATAATCTTCAAAAGCATCGACCACCAGCCGGGCAATGTCCTTGGCGTTTTGGCGATCACCTGAATTATAGGCCGGTTGGCCGCAACAGGTTTGGCTTTCCGGCACCTCGATCTGACAACCGGCATCTTCCAGCAACTTGATAGCCGCAAAGCCAATGCTGGGCCGCATGAGATCAACCAGACAGGTGACGAAAAGGCCGACTTTTGGGCCAGAATTAGGGGATGCAACAGTCATCGGACCAAAATGCCGATTAACTGAAATAAAGTAAAGTTTTTAGCGCCTAATCGAGCGCGGTAAGAGAATATAAAGCTGGCCCGACTGTTTCATGCGCCCGGCAGCTTCCCGCGCCCGTTCACCAGCACCCCAGAAAAAATCACCCCGCACCGGACCAGTAATGGCCCCGCCGGTATCTTGCGTAATCATCAAGCGCCGGATCGGACGATTGGTCAGCGGATCACTGGTATCGAGCCAGATCGGGGCACCCATCGGCAGGTATTTACGGTCAACGGCGAGGCTGCGGCCCGGTGTCAGGGCGACCCCTTGGGCGCCGATTGGGCCAATATTTTTTCCGGCTCTTCCTTTAAGTTCCCGGAAAAAGACGAAAGACTTGTTTTTATTCATCAACGCCGCCGCCCGGCCCGGGTTACGCTCTAGCCAGGCCCGGATGCTCTGCAGCGATATATTTTCTTTTGCAATGGCGCCAGATTTGACCAAATCCCGGCCAATGGCAAAATAAGGCAGGCCATTGCGCCCGGCATAGCCAACCCGTACAACTTCGCCGCTGTCCAAAACCACCCGGCCTGAACCTTGAATGTGGAGAAAAAATGCATCAATGGCGTTGTCGACCCAGAGCAATTCCAAATTTTTGCCGTTGAGCGCACCTTGGCTGATACTGGCGCGATTGGCATAAGGCACAAGGCGGCCATTTTTGAGGCGACCCGCCACCTCACGGCCTTTCCAGTCTTTTCTGAATTGCCCAAGATTGGCCGAAACCAGATCAGGCGGGCGGCGGTAAAGCGCGACGTGATATTTTCTCGACGGCCGCCTGGAACCTCTCAGCTCAGGTTCGTAATAACCGGTAATTAGACCATCCGGGCGTCCATTATCGGTCAGGCGATAAGCATAAAACCAGCTTTCAAAAAAGCGACGGGCATTATCGGGGGAGATGGTAGCGCCAAACTCCCGGGCAGCGCGGCAAATTTGCTGCCAATTACCGATCTGGCCGGCAAAACCGTCCTTGCCAAGCTGCCGATTGGCCGGTTGTTTAACGATCTTCGAACAAGAGCGCAAAAAGGCACCAAAGCTTTGAGCGTGATTATCCCGCTGCCAATCCTGTATTTGGGCAAAGTTAAGCGGGCTCAGGCCAAGCGAGGGTGTCGCCGGTTTGGCTGGTTTTCGCGGCCCATCAAACTGACTGCAGCCAGCGAGCACCAAGAAAACAAAAAGAACGAGATATTTAGCAGGAGAGAACGACATTCAGCCGTTAGTCGAGACTACGGGTGGCAACCAACAGCCAGTTTGGATCGCGCGATTTGGTGTCGCGGGCGAAGGTCCAAATATCGGTGACTTCGGAGATATGATCAGCATCGCCATCAACCACTTCGCCTTCGGCATCACGGGTGACGTTGACCTGCTCCGAGACCAGCTTAACCGTGACATTGGCTCGGCTGTCTTCCATATAGGCTTCCAGCATTTCACCATTAACAATCCGCACCAAAGTATTTTCGAGCGTTTGATTTTCCGCTTCACGGGCGCGAATGGCAGTTAAGAAATTATTGTAAACTTCGTCACTGAGTAAGGAGCTCAGCAAATCTGTATCGCCCTCGGCAAAGGCTTGAATAATCATTTCAAAAGCGGTGCGGGCGCCAACCAGAAACTCGGTGCGATCAAAATCAGCGGCGGCGGCTTTAATTTGCGCCAGGCCGATATCGAGCGGTGTTTCCGGTTTTTTCTCCTCTTCCGTTTCTTCTTCCTGTTCCTCAATCGGCCCGTGATCCGGCAAAGCAATAACATTGTCACCATTATCTTGAGCCTGATCGGGCTTAAAGGGATCGTGCTGGCTGCGCTGCTGTGGTTCGCCTGAATCTTTATGGCGCCCCAATACGGAACGCAGGCGCAAGATCAAAAACGCCGCGATCATCGCGAACAAAATAATATCTATAAACTGGAAACCGTCGCCCATTATCTGTTCTCAATAGAAATTTTGGAGCAGCGCTGAAAAATCTGCTCTTTTAATCCCAAGGGTAAAATACACGTTCTAACTTAGCCTTTAGACTTGCATTGGTCCAGTCACAGCTTAGTTAAAGACTAATGCAACTACTTTAAAGTAACATCTGTTAGTTTAGATAGGCTGTTTAACAGTGATTCACAAGCGGCCACGACGATTTAGAGCAAGATTTTATAATTAGAGCTAAAGAGTTTTTATGGGTTATATTATATTTTTCCTCTTTGTCGGCATTCCGATCATTGAAATTGCCGTATTTATCGCCGTCGGTGATCATATTGGCTTTTGGCCAACTTTAGCCGCCATATTTGTAACCGCCGCCATCGGCACCTGGATGTTACGCACCCAGGGGCTGGCGACTTTATTTCGCGCCCAGGAACATTTGAACCAAGGGCGCTTTCCGATGGCTGAGGTGTTTGATGGGCTATGCCTATTGGTCGCCGGCGCCTTCCTGCTGACACCAGGGTTTGTCACTGACGGGGTGGGGTTTCTTTTGTTTTTTCCGCCTTTTCGCGCCCTGATAAAACAGACCGTCGGCGCCGTCCTGGTTGCACGAGGCGGCATACATGTTTATACGAGCGGCAATGGCATAAATGATAACGCTGGCTCTGAAATGAACAGTTCGGTAATTGATGGCGAATTTGAAGAAGTTCAGGGCACAGAAACCAAACAACCTGATAAAGATAACAAACGTATTAAATAAAGGAATTTGTTAAATGGCAGATAAAGACAACGAAAACCCGGTCCCGGAAGAGCGTTTTACGCCCGAGCCCGAAGAAGGCCAGGGTGACGGCGGCAATGGCGCTGATGGGGGTGCCATGGAGCAACCGGCACTGGTTATTAACGGACAATATATTAAAGATTTTTCCTTCGAAGCGCCAAACACACCGGAAGTTTTTAATCTACTGCAAAGCGAAATGCCAAACATTCAGGTCGACATTGATGTGCAGGGTGAAGGCAAGGGCGATAATTTATTTGAAGTTGTGCTGAAAGTCCGCGCCGAAGCCAAAGTTAAAGAAGAGGTCGCTTATATTTGTGAGTTATCTTATGCCGGTCTTTTCAGCATTAATGTACCACCGGAGCATTTAGGACCGGTGTTATTGATCGAATGTCCGCTTATCCTGTTCCCATTCCTGCGTCGCATTATGGCCGATACCACAGGTGATGGCGGCTTTGCGCCCTTAATGCTGTCGCCAATTGATTTTGCTTCATTGTATCAGCAGCGTGTTGCCCAAGCGCAAGCTCAGGCCGAGGCTGAGGCAGGAGGTAATGGCGAAGGTGAGGCCGAGGCTTAGCTCGTCCAAACCGGGTCTTTAATTTTTTCCAGAAAGGCCGCGTGGGCAGATTTTTCGGCCGCACTTGCGGCATGCGGGCGGGGATCGCGGCGCTGGGTTTCGCCAACCGCCATTGCATCGCCAGCTTTATCTTGAGCCAGTTCCAGATCCGTCTGCCGACCGCCGATAAGCTCAAGATAAACTTCGGCCAACAATTCCGCATCCAACAGCGCTCCGTGTAAAGTACGGTTAGAGTTATCAATGCTAAAACGGCGGCACAAAGCATCGAGACTGGCCGGAGCACCGGGGAATTTTTCCCGCGCCATCCGCACCGTATCAATTGAGCGCGACATTGGCAGCGGTTCCTGGCCCAAAAGCCCGAGCTCAGCATTGATAAAACGCATATCAAACTCAGCGTTGTGAATAACCAGCGGGGCCTCGCCGATAAATTCAATAAAGGCGTCCATGACATCCGCTATCACCGGAAAATCGCTGAGAAACTCTTCGCTCAGCCCATGCACGCCGAAAGCCTCATCTGGCATATCGCGTTCGGGATTGATATATTGATGATAGGTATTGCCGGTGGCGACATGGTTGACCAGCTCAAGACAGCCGATTTCAACAATGCGGTCACCATCATTTTGACGAAAACCGGTGGTTTCAGTATCGAGCACAATTTCACGCATAAAAATAAAATGCCTTTATGATTTTAATCTGGCTGGCCATTTGTGACCATTTCGATCTTTGCAGATTTCAATAATATTACGGATGCATAATAAACTGAAGTTCTTACCCAAGCTAGTTTGAATAAGAAAATCAGCCTGTTTTCTTTTCTCCCCATCCGGCAATTGGCTCGCCAGCACCTGGGCCAGCCGGTCTTCGGTCATGCCGGGCCGGGACAACACGCGGATACGCTGCAAATAGGCGGGCGCCGTCACTACAGCAGTGGCGTCACACAGCTGATCACTACCGACTTCAAATAATAATGGCACATCAAGCACAACAAGTTTCTCATGGCGCTTGGCAGCTTGGCGCAAAAAATCCAACTGAATTTGGCGCACCAGCGGGTGCAGAATATCTTCAAGCCGGGCCAACGCTGCTTTATCATCGAACACCTGTGGGCCCAGTAATTGACGGTCAACTGCATTATTTTTAACCACGCCTGGAAAGGCTTTGCCCACTGCTTCGACGGCTTTACCACCGGGGCCGGTCAACTGATGCACCACGGCGTCGGCATCATAAACCGGCACGCCGAAATGGCGGAAAGCATCGGCAGCCGTTGTCTTACCCATGCCGATGGAACCTGTCAGACCTAAGATATACATCAATTTGCCATCACGCTTAAAATATGGCTGCGGAGCTCATCTGTAACTTCCGGCTCGACGCCAAACCAGGCAGCAAAGCCGGGCCGAGCCTGATGCAACAGCATGCCCAGCCCATCAACCGTTGGATTGCCGCGTGCCTTGGCATTTTTTAAGAGATCGGTTTCAAGCGGCGTATAAACAATGTCCGTCACTAAGGCCGTCTCGGGTAATTGTGCCAGATCGATATCCAGCATGGACTGACCCTGCATGCCCAGGCTGGTGGTATTAACCAGGGTCTCGGCCTCTGCCAAAATCTCAGCGCGATTTTCCCAATCACCGATTTTAATTGAACCACCCAGCTCAACAGCCAAATCATCGGCGCGGCTTTTGGTCCGGTTGAGAAGTCTAATCTCCGGCGCGCCGGCACCTTGCAGGGCGATCAATATTGCTCGCGCCGCGCCGCCAGCACCAAGCACAACAGCGGGGCCATTGTCCGCCCGCCAGTGCGGCTGATGGTCTTTCAGGTTTTCCAAAAAACCAAAGCCATCTGAATTACTGCCGTATAAGGTTCCGTCAGCTTGAACCACCACGGTATTGACAGCACCGATTTTACGCGCCTGATCATCGGCCTGATCAACTATGGCTAAGGTTGCTTCCTTATGGGGCAAGGTAACATTAGTGCCGCGCCGTCCTTGATCGGCAAGTCCCCGCAAATGCGTTTCTAGATTCTCAGGCTCAACCGCAAAGGCCTCATAGACACCGTTGATATTATATTCTTTAAGCCAATATCCGTGCAGGTGGGGCGACAAGGAATGGTCGATCGGCCAACCGATGACACCGGCTTTTAAAACCTGGTCACTCATGACTTAATTATCCCCTGCTGGCGCAAAAACGCCAGCAATGGCAGCAGCGGTAAGCCGAGAACCGTAAAATAATCACCTTCAACGCGGGTAAATAACTGCGCCCCGATATCCTCGAGCCGGTAGGCACCGACCGACGCCAGTACGTCTTCACCGGCTTGATCTAGATAATGTTCGATAAAGTCATCACTGAGATCGCGCATGGTCAGGCGGACATCGTCGGTTGCCTGCCACACGACGTCGCCATCTTGAACCACGGCAGCGGCTGTGATCAGCCGGTGCAGTTTACCGCTGAAGCGTTGTAAGTGTTTGATTCCGCCGGCGCGTCCCTCCGGCTTATCAAATAGCTGTCCTTCACATTCAAGAATTTGATCAGCACCGATCACTAAGGCATCCGGATGATCGGCTGAGACTTTTTGCGCTTTGGCAATCGCCAGCTCTTCGGCAATTTGCTCGACAGATTTACCGCCAGCAGCATTTTTAATTGCGTCCTCATCGACGCTGGAAGCTTCGACACCAAACGATAGCCCGGCATTGCTCAGCATTTGAGCCCGAATTTTACTGGCCGAGGCCAAAATTAGTTTTTGCGATTTCGTGGTCAGGAGTTTTGCTCCAAATATTGGGTGCGCATTTGGATAATAGCTGCCGCGGTTTCTTCGATTGAGCGCCGGGTAACATCAATAACCGGCCATTTTTCCCGGGCGTATAGTCGTTTCGCATAGTTAACTTCTTCCGCCACTTGATCCGGGTCGGCATAGGTCGTCTCGTCACTTTCGGACAACATGCGGAGCCGGTTGCGCCGGACTTGAACCAAGGTACGTGTATCTCTGATCAGGCCGACCACAAACGGTTTATCGAGCTTAAAAACCTCTTCGGGTAGTTCGTGGCCGAACACGATGGGTATATTGGCCGCCTTGATGCCGCGATTGGCGAGATAAATACAGGTCGGTGTTTTTGAGGTTCTGGACACTCCTAATACGACGACATCTGCTTCTTCGAGATTCCAGGTTGCCTGGCCATCGTCATGGGTCAGGGCAAAGTCCATCGCCGCAATACGATCATAATATTCATCATCCAGCGTATGTTGCAGACCTGGTTGAGCGTGCCCCTCTTCATCCAGGTAATTGCCAAAAGCCGACATAATTGGTTGCAGTACTGAAATGCACGGCACTTTTAGACGCCGGCAGGTAGCCTGTAATTGAGCAATAATTTCGGTATTCACCAGCGTATAGAGGACAAAACCCGGGCGTTCTTCGATGTCGGCGATGACGTCTTCGATCTGACGCTGGGAGCGCACCAGATTCCAAATATGCTCGATCGGTTCGGTATGCTCAAATTGGACAAGACAAGCCCGCGCCACAGATTCTACTGTTTCGCCGGTCGCATCGGAAATCAAATAAAGATGAAATTCAGACATTTTCTCAGCTAATTCTGTGCGTAAGTTCCTAGAGCGATATCGGGACAAATTGCGGATAAGTCAGGCAAAACAACAAATCCTAAAAACATATTCAAAACCAACCCCCGGTAATTATCCGCTTATCTAAGTTGTATAATCCTAACCTAATCAGCTTAAACAAAATGACAATCAAAATTGACTGGTACTTATCCCCGATAATCACACCAAGCCTTTTTTGCTTAGCTTGTTTTCGTAATCCTGATCAACTAAACAGAACTTGGCTTTCAGAGTTGTTTTTCCATAGCTTATCCTAAATTAATCCCACAATAAAATTTCTAAAAAAATTTGGGGCTTTTTTTATGGATAAACTGAGGATAAAAAATAATCCCCTGGATTCAGGTTACAACAACAACAACCACCTATTTAATATATATTATATATATAGTAGGAGCATCCTGGGATAACTCGAAATAGACTTCAATTGAAAGTACCTCGTTCATGGTCACACCGACCCAAAAAAAAATGCTTGTAGCTCTCAATGGTCAGCAAACCGAGACGCCACCTCTATGGCTGATGCGACAAGCCGGCAGACATTTGAAAGAATATCTTGAGATTAGAGCACAGGCAGAAAATTTTCTCGATTTCTGTTACACACCTGATTTAGCGGTTGAAGCCACCCTACAACCAATTCGCCGTTATGGTTTCGATGCAGCGATCTTATTTTCAGATATCCTGGTTATTCCTGACGCTCTTGGTCAGCAGGTAGACTTTGTGCCAGGCACCGGTCCCAAGCTGGAAGCAATCTCGTCAGTCGAGGGATTAAAAAAATTAAGTAAGGATCGTCTGCATGATCATCTGGCTCCTGTTTATGAAGCGATTGGGCGAATTCGAAATGAGCTTCCCGATGAAACTACCCTTATAGGCTTCGCTGGGGCGCCTTGGACAGTCGCGACCTATGTCGTTGAGGGGGGAGGCAGCAAGGATTATCAAACGACCCGCAAATGGGCTTATGGCGCGCCGGAGGAATTTGGGGCGCTGATCGATATCCTGGTTGATGCGACGGCTGATTATCTCATTCGTCAAATCGATAGCGGTGTTGAAGCGGTCCAATTATTTGATAGTTGGGCCGGTGTTTTACCACCTGGCCAATTTGATAAATGGTCGATTGAGCCGGCTAAAAAGATTATCGCTCGCATCCGTGAAAAACATCCGGACACACCCATAATCGGTTTTCCCCGTGGGGCTGGGCTGCTTTATCAGCGTTTTGTCGAAGAGACAGGTGTCAATGCCGTATCAATTGATGCCACCGTACCGCTTGCCTGGGCAGCGGAAAATCTGCAACCCCACTGTGCGGTTCAAGGTAATCTCGACAATTTAGCTTTATTGACCGGTGGTCCGGCAATGGAAGCAGAGGTCGCGCACATTCTGGCAGCCTTTGCTGATGGCCCCTTTATTTTCAATCTTGGCCACGGCATCTTACCGGAGACTCCGGTACCCCATGTTGAAAGATTGGTTGAACTCGTGCGCGGAACATCCGTTGGGGCTGCTTGATGCCAGCACGGCCAAAAAAAAGGGCTGTTGTTTTATTTAATCTCGGGGGGCCGGATGAGCCGTCAGCGATCCAGCCTTTTCTGTTTAATCTATTTAACGATCCAGCGATTATCAGTCTGCCTCAACCGTTGCGTTGGTGCCTGGCTAAGTTGATATCCAAACGCCGCTCCCCAGTTGCCCAAAAAATCTATGCCGAAATTGGTGGTAGATCGCCCTTGCTTGATTTGACGCGAGAACAAGCGGCAGCGCTTGAAGATCAGCTTGGCGCGGAAACAGAAGTTTTCATTTCAATGCGCTATTGGCATCCGCTGAGTGCCTCGACGGCCAAGGCGGTTAAGAATTATGATCCAGATGAAATTATTTTACTGCCGCTCTATCCGCAATTTTCCACGACAACAACCGGCTCGTCCTTAGAAGATTGGCATCGGGCGGCGCGTGAAATTGGTCTCCATAAACCAACCAAATCGATTTGTTGTTATCCGGCCGAAACGAATTTAATTAAGGCGCAGGCTAAATTGTTGGCAGAACATCTGGCACCACAAAGCCGGGTATTATTTTCTGCCCATGGCTTACCCAAAAAAATGATCGATAAGGGCGATCCCTATCAATGGCAGATCGAGCAAACCGCAGCGGCGATCGCTGCTGAAGCGGATTTACAAATTGACCAATGGCGGATTTGCTATCAAAGCCGGGTCGGCCGTCTCGAATGGATTGGGCCCTCGCTGGACGAAGAACTTGAACGGGCGGCGGCGGATAATATTGGGGTGACGATTTTGCCCATCGCCTTTGTCTCCGAGCATTCGGAAACCCTGGTTGAATTGGATATTGAATATCGCGAAATGGCGGATAAACTTAAACTGCCCGCCTATAACCGGGTTCCGGCAGTTGGCACCCAGCCGGATTTTATCAGCGGTCTGGCCAAGCTGGTTGAAAGCGCTAGCGTCAGCGAACACAATTTGATATCTGGTCACTCCAATCTAGCGGGGCGAAATTGTCCTGCTGATCGAATAGGTTGCCCACAATAGGAAGCTGAAAGGCGTTTTAACCATGATCGAACTCTCCAGTGAGGCATATTTGTGGATTAAAGCCCTGCATATTATCAGCGTGATGGCCTGGATGGCCGGTATGCTCTATCTGCCGAGACTGTTTGTTTATCATTGTGAAGCCGAAAAAGGCTCAGAATTATCTGAAACCTTGAAGATTATGGAGCGGCGGTTGTTCTACGCCATTATTACGCCGGCGATGATTTCAGCCCTGATATTTGGCAGTTTGTTGTTTTTTAATTTAGAGTCAGATACCTGGACGGATGGTTGGGTTATCGCCAAAGGCCTATTTGTTTTTGGACTTTTTGGCATGTATGACATGATGCGGAAATGGCAGGGAAACTTCGCCGCTGACGCCAATATCAAGTCGCAAAAATTTTACCGCATAATGAACGAAGTGCCGACCGTGCTGATGATTGGCGCGGTTATTTTTGTTGTCGTGAAGCCGTTTTAGCTAATTATGCAGCTTTTGATATTTTTATGTCATCTTTGATTTTTTGAATATCAACTATAAAACGAAAAGAAAATTGACCTTTTTTATTCAATTCTTCAATAACATCTTCCGAACGACAAAAATATATACGTTCTCCGTCCGTCATTAAAAATCTTTTTGGTGGAGATTGTTGGTCGGCAGAATTAAAATAGTTATTCCAAGTTATTTGAGCTTCTTTCAGGCGTTTGACAGACACACCTTGCTTAAGCAGTTCCGCATAAGTTCTGAGTTGCACAACGTTTCCGAACGAAAATCTTCGGGTTTTACCCCGTCCCCTGCCTCTAGATCCCATTCGAGACGGAGTGATGAGTTTCGTCCGACAGAGGTAGTCGATCATATTTTTTGAAAGCCCAGTCAATTTTACTATTTCTGGTATTTCAAACCAATCTTGGGTCAATTTCCAGTATCCTTAAAATGAGTTCATAACTGTACTATAAATATAACTTACTAAAATTAAAAGATTTACTTCATATATTAAAGTGTTAATACCATATTTTGAATATATTACTGTAAAATCACAAGATATTGTGTATTATTTCAAATGAAAGTGGCGCTCGTTTAGAGAGTTTGTCAGTCAAAAAACGAGCGCCGTATCCAAAACCCAAGATAGATTATGGAGAAATTAGTATGACCCAATTGAAGGCAAGATGGAATGGAAAATCTGGAAAATCATATGATTATTCGGTATTAAATATTGATACCGGCTGGAAGGATTTACCCGGCAACTATATATTTGCAAAAAAAGGTACATCTGGATGGATGGCCATTTATATTGGCCAAACTGATAGTCTAAAAGATAGATTACCTTCTCACGAAAAGAGAATCTGTGCTGTGAGGAATGGGGCAACTCACATTCATGCGCATGTTAATCAAAACGGTGAGCGGGCTAGAAAAAATGAGGAGGCAGATTTGATCAAGCATCACCAACCAACTTGCAATGACCTTTTGAAGTGATGCTTAAAATTTAGGGTGGGGCAATAAAATTTGTCCCACTTATTCCCACCCCGCGATTCTGTTTTAAAACAGCATTTGACTTAATCCTGACTATTCTGCTATGTGTTTGATCAATCAAAGCGGTTTCCCGCCCAAACTTTACGATACAATTTCCAAACGCAATCAGGCTCTTCGCCAGAATTATCTCTCGTAATATATCTCGATTTCCGAATTTTCGGATATTTATCCAAACCAACCACACAATGCCTTTTCAGGTATTATTTTTCAAAGCGTAAAAAACAATGAACCTCCAAGAACTTAAAGAAAAATCACCCACCGACCTTTTGCAATTTGCCGAAGAACTCGAGATCGAAAATGCCAGCACGCTGCGCAAGCAGGATATGCTGTTCGCCATTCTCAAACAGATGGCGGAGAACGATACAGCCATTTTCGGCACCGGCGTGCTCGAAGTATTGCAAGACGGCTTCGGCTTCCTGCGTTCACCGGAATCAAACTATTTGCCGGGCCCGGATGATATCTACGTCTCACCCAGTCAGGTCCGCCGCTTTGGTCTCAGGACCGGTGATACAGTTGAAGGCCAAATTCGCGCCCCTAAAGACGGCGAGCGTTATTTTGCCCTCCTGAAAGTTACCAATATCAATTTCGGCGATCCGCAAGATGTCCGCCATCGCATCAACTTTGATAACTTAACGCCGCTCTATCCTGATGAAAAATTGCAGATGGAAATCGACGATCCGGCCCATAAAGACCCGACCTCCCGGGTGTTGGATCTGATCACACCGGTTGGTAAAGGCCAGCGCGCCCTGATTGTGGCTCCGCCGCGTACCGGTAAAACCGTGATGCTGCAAAATATTGCCTCCTCAATCGCCGCCAACCACCCCGAATGCTATCTAATCGTGCTGTTGATCGACGAACGCCCGGAAGAGGTGACCGATATGGCGCGCTCGGTGAACGGTGAAGTTGTCAGCTCAACCTTTGATGAGCCGGCCTCCCGTCACGTCCAGGTTGCCGAGATGGTGATCGAAAAAGCCAAACGGCTGGTTGAGCACAAACGGGATGTTGTGATCCTGCTCGATTCCATTACGCGATTGGCGCGGGCCTACAACACCGTCGTGCCGTCATCCGGTAAGGTGCTGACCGGTGGTGTCGACGCCAACGCGCTGCAACGCCCGAAGCGTTTCTTCGGTGCCGCGCGTAATGTTGAAGAAGGCGGCTCCCTGACGATTATTGCAACGGCCTTGATTGATACCGGGTCGCGCATGGACGAAGTGATCTTTGAAGAATTTAAAGGCACCGGTAACTCTGAGATTATTCTTGATCGCAAGCTGACCGATAAGCGGACTTGGCCGGCGATGGATATCACTCGCTCCGGCACGCGTAAAGAAGAGCTGCTGGTCGACAAAGACATGCTGTCCAAAATGTGGGTGCTGCGCCGCATTCTCAATCCGATGGGTGTCGTCGATTCAATGGAGTTCCTGATCGAGAAATTAAAAGACTCGAAGAATAATGATGATTTCTTCGACTCGATGAATACGTAAAATCTTCCCCTCAAACGCCGGGCGCCAAAAAATTTAATTTCGGCGCAAGCTTGGCTTACGCCGCATGGGCGGCGACCCACAGTCGTGGGCGTTTTCTAGCCAGTCTGTTGAATTATCTCATCTAATCCCCTCCCTCCTTGCGGGGGAGGGTTAGGGTGGGGGGTAAAGGAAGTGCCTAAATGTTTACGGAATTAAAATCGTTGAGCCGACGGTTTTGCCGGTCTCCAAGGCCTCATGAGCCAGGTTCGCGTCTTTCAAAGCAAAGCTTTGGCCAATCTCAATTTTAACCGCGCCGGAGGCCACGACCTCAAACAGCTCCTCGGCAAGGGCCAGCATGTTTTCTCTTGTATTGGCGTAGTTAGTAAGCGCTGCCTTGGTAAAGGTAAGTGAGCCTAAATTCATCAGATCGAGTGGTTCCAATTCAGTAACCCGGCCCCCTGCCCAGCCGTAATTAACCATCAGGCCGCGCCGTTTAAGGCTGTTGAAGGAGCCTTCCCAGGTCGGCTTGCCAATGGCATCGTAAACCACATCGACGCCTTCGCCGTTGGTAATTTCCTTGGCTCGCGCAGCAAAATCTTCCTGGGTGTAAATTATCGGATGATCGCAGCCATGGGCTTTGGCGTGGGCAGCCTTGACCTCACTTGAAACGGTACCCAAGACAGTGGCGCCGAGATGATGCGCCCATTGACATAAAATCGTGCCAACGCCACCGGCTGCCGCTTGAACTAAAACAGTATGGCCTGGACCAACCTCAAACGTACGGCGCACGAGATAACAGGCCGTCATGCCTTTAACCATAATCGCCGCGGCGGTTTCATCCGAGATTGCATCCGGGATGGCGACAAGCTCATGGGCTGAAATCAGCCGGCATTCGGTATAGGCCCCTTGCTGGCGGCGGAGTCCGTAAGCGACGCGCTGGCCAAGCTCGAAACCTTCGACTTCGGGACCAATGGCTTCGACCACGCCAGCGGCTTCCCGGCCAAGCACCAGTGGAAGGGGATTGGCGTGATGGCCGCCCGGGCTTTTCCGCGTATGCGTTTCGCTGAAATTAATACCGATTGCAGTTTGCTTGAGCCGGATTTCCCCCGGACCCGGTTCAGCGATTTCGGTGTCTTCCAGCTGAAGGACCTCAGGCCCACCATAATCCCGCAGGAAGATGGCAGATGTTTTGCGAGAGCTCATTTTTAGATCCGAAATTAAGGTATCAATACCGTAGAACCCGTGGTTTGGCGGGATTCAAGCGCGGTATGAGCGGCGGCTACATCCGCCAGTGGAAAGGTTTGGCCGATCTCGATTTTTACCTTACCGGAGGCGACAATATCAAACAAAGCCTGCGCTGCGGTCTGCCGCATCGCTGGATCGCTGGTATAATTAAACAGGGTTGGCCGGCTCAGCGCGAGCGAGCCGCGCCGCATAAGCTCCAAGGGCTCAATTGCCGGAATGGCGCCGGAGGCATTGCCGAAATTCACCAGCATGCCAAAATTTTCCAGACAATCCATAGATTTTTCGTACGTGTCCTTACCAATCGATTCATAGACCACCGGCACGCCTTTGCCATCGGTGATCTCCTGCACACGCTCGGCAAAATCTTCTTCCGAATAATTGATCGGATGATGACAGCCATGGGCTTTAGCTTTCGCAGCTTTTTCCGCACTACCGACCGTGCCGATCACCGTAGCGCCCAAGGCGTTCGCCCATTGGCACATGATGGTGCCGACACCACCGGCGGCGGCATGGACCAAAATCGTATCGCCCGGCTGCACGGCATAGCATTTAAACATCAGCATGTGCGCGGTCATGCCTTTCAGCATCATCGCGGCCGCGGTTTGATCTTCAATGCTGTCCGGGATGGCTACCAAAACATTGGCTGGGATATTACGAGCCTCACAGTAAGAGCCGATTTGACCACCGGCATAGGTCACCCGCTGGCCAACACTTAAATCCGTCACGCTGGAGCCGATAGCTTCGATTACTCCCGATGCCTCGGTGCCAAGGGTCAGCGGTAAATCCATCGGATAAAGACCTGAGCGCTGGTAGCAATCGATGAAGTTTAAGCCGACCGCTGTATGTTTGAGTTGTACCTCGCCCTCGCCGGGATCGCCGAGCTCAACATCTTCCCATTTGAGAACTTCCGGTCCGCCATGCTCATAAATTCGGATTGCTTTGGTCATCTTATCCCCTCCTGTTTTCGACCACGATTTGTCTAGAAATCAAAGCCAGCCTGTTTGTTATTTTCAATGCTGCCATGTTTGACCAAACTTTCCAGCCGAAGCAAGGCCTGTTTTGTTGAGATGCCCTCGCCACCGGAAAAGCCGGTCAATTTTCCGTTAGCACCCATCACCCGGTGGCAGGGGATGATGATCGGGATCGGGTTTTTACCGCAGGCACCGCCGACCGCCCTCGCCGCACTGTTAAGTGAACTGGCGAGATCACCATAGGTTTTTGTTTCACCGTAAGGAATTACAAGCATTTGCTGCCAGACCGCTTGTTGAAAATCAGTGCCTTCCGGTTTGAGTGGTAAGTCAAAGACCTGGCGTTCCCCGGCGAAATAGTCGGCCAGCTGGTTTTTGGCTTCCAGGAGTAATGGCGTTTCGTTGCTGCCCTTTGCCTGGCCCCATTCGACGACAATAATTTTTTCCGCTTCTTCA
>JABIIH010000239.1 GCA_018649245.1 Rhodospirillaceae bacterium
AGGCGGGTCAAGCCCGCCTATGACGGGTTGTTTTTGGTAGCGAAATTGAGTGTGACTTCCAAAAGCAGTATTGCCGTGAAGAAATCACATTGGGCCTCGTATCTCCCCACCGTCATGCGCGGGATTGACCCGCGTATCCAGCTTTTCTAACCAATCCCTAACTCTATCACGCCCAAATTTACATCGCTTTCCGTTTTGACGGTGCGTTCGATCGGCGCGTAACCGTCATGACTGATGACGAGGGTGTAATTGCTATCAGCGGTGAGGCCATCGAACTCAAAATCGCCAAAGGTGTTGGTGACAGTTGCGCGCTCCTGATCATCACTTTTTAAAGTAACGCTGACACCGGCTACGCATTCTTCCGCATCACCGTCTTTCACAATAACTTCGCCGGTAACAAACTTTTTGGGCAAGCCGGCATAACTGACCAATGGATTAATTCCGAATTCAGGATTGAGTTGTTCGCCTTCTTTAGCCGCCTTGGCAACCACACTATTAGGGTCATCAAGATCGCCAATTTGAATGGCAGCGACCGGGCAAGCTTCAATGCATCTGGGTTGCTCGTTCTTGTCCAGCAAATGAGTGCAGAAGGTGCATTTTTGAGCGACGGCCTTTTCTTCATTCCAGAAAATCAGATCATACGGACAGGAATCGGCAATGGCTTTTTGCCCGGCCGCTTTTTCCGGATCAATCATGACAATGCCGTCCTCCCGCCGGTAGACCGCGCCATCTGTCGCCGCGTCAATGCAGGGCGCGTCCTCACATTGCTGGCACATGATCGGCGTGTAGGAAACTTTGACTTTAGGAAACGTCCCGCGTTCTGTTTCCTCAACTCTGATCCAATTCTGACCAGCCATAGAATCGGTGGAGGTCGGCTGCGCTACTGAATGAGGTAGATAATCATTGCCTTGAAACTCATCGCGGCAAGCCAGGAAACAGGCATAGCAGCCAGTGCATTTATCGACATCAACGATCATGGAATATTTAGTCATGTTACGCCTCCCATCTTTCTATCTCGATGAGACAAGAATTCGGCGCCATGCCTGGAACATTCTTTGACATCAGTTTGGTTGGGGTCAGCATGGCAACACAGCCGCCGCGATCGATTGAATTAGGCTCGCCCGGCTCAAGTGGATCATAAACGCCGGAAGAGGCATAGGCGTGGATAATGCCGGGCCGCACCCGTCCGGTAATGACGGCGGCACAGAGCACGCCGGCTGCCCGGTCGTTATAGAGCTTAACGATATCGCCATCTTTAATACCCCGCGCCGCCGCATCTTCCGGATTTATCCGCGCCGGCCAATAGGCGTAGCCATCGATCTTGAGACGATGGCCGGGAATATCGTCCAATGACGGTGTGTGCCCGTCGTAATGGGTATGGAAGGTGAAGCGGGGATGCGGTGACAACAGCTGCAAGGGATATTTATCAGCCAAGGGTGATTTATGGCCTTCCCAGCTATCAATATAGCGCGGGCTCACCGGGCGCTCTTCATCATCCGGGAAATGTTCGCTCAGGCTTTCCGAGGTGAATTCGATTTTGCCGCTATAGGTGCCGAGCTGATTGGCCTCATTGCTGGTCCGTTTAGGATTACCGAGATCAGGCGTGTCGCAATTGCGATCTTCGGCAAACCAGCGCAGGCTCGGAGTTGGCTCGTAATCGTCCGGTACGTTGATGATGTAGTAGCCTTTCTCATCAAACTCTTCCCAGGAGATATGTTCAGGCAGATCAGAAATGTCGAAAAACGCTTTGGCCCAGTCTTTGTCAGTTTTGCCTTCGGTGAAATCTTCGCCAAAACCAAGCCGGTCAGCCAAAGCTGAGAAAATATCATAATCGGATTTCGATTCCCAAAGTGGTTCGATACATTTCTGTTGGCGAACAATAACCCTGAAGTTACAGCCGTTCGAGGCGTGCTGGGTATAGCCGTTGCCGGTACCCCATTCGCCCAAATCTTCGCGCTCCATATGCGTGCAGGCGGGCAGGATGATATCCGCCATTCTGGTTTCACTTTGCCACCAGCAATCCTGATTAATGACGAATTCCAGTTTTGGGCTTTGATACATATCAACCCATTTGGTGGTGTCGTTCATGGTGCCCATGAAGGAGCCACCATAGCGGTACCAGAGCTTGATCTCGGAGCAGCCTTCGGCGGGGTAGGTGTAAGGGATAAACTGTTGCTCCAATGACTGGCCGCAAAAGCCTTCACCGAGCCAGCTATAAGGCGGATTGAGTATGGCATCAGGTACATCCGGCCGGTAAAGCCGTTGCGGCGTCGGGTTTTTCGGCTGCCGATCAGCCGCCCGTGAAGTGCTCATCTTGCCGTCTGGATCGGCATAGCCCGGGAACCAGATCGAGGCATCAAACGGCGCGCCCATGGTTGTTCCCCATATGCTCACACCAGGTTTACCCAACCCCTGCATCGCTTGCAGTAAGACCATCAGGCGCGCCCATTCTGTGCCAAAGGCCTGTCGGCAAGCACCGCCTTCGCCGCCCCGGGCGCCGGCTGATAAAACGGTGCGCTTTTTTGCCCATTGGCGGGCCAGTGCGGTAATCGTCCGTGCCGGTACACCTGATTCCTGGGAGGCCCATTCAGGTGTTTTGGGTTTGTTGTCGGTCGAGCCCAGCACATAGTCTTTGAAATTGTCAAAACCGACGGTGCGGCTTTCGATATAGTCCTTGTCGTAGGTGCCTTCGCTCAGCCAGACATAGGCGACTGCCAGCGCCATCGCGGTATCAGTACCGATTCGTGGCGCAATCCATTTGCCCTCCATCGCCGTGGCCGTGTAATTTTGGAAGGGGTCGATGAAGACCATCTCGACATCTTTTTCTTTCAGCCATTGCCGCCAGATCGCCGAATCCTGGCCCGTGTAAATGCCGCGCGTGCTGTCCGGATCGTTTGACCAATAGACAATCATCTCGGCGTTTTTGAGGCTGTCTTCGAGCAAATCATATTGTTCCGGCATACCAAGCCGCCAATAAAAGCCGTAAGTATGAGTGGCACCCCAATGCCAGCCTTCCCAACTATCCGGGTTATCAAACACCGGCGTAAAGCCGAGCTGATTGAAGAAACGCCAGAACGGTCCCATTTTATAGCCGACAATACCCCAATTGTGATGGGACGACGTCATACCGGAAATGGCTGATGGGCCATAAGTATCTGAAACACGTTTAAGCTCGCCTGAGACAATGTCGAGGGCCTCATCCCAAGAGATGCGCTCAAATTCTGACTTGCCACGATTTTGCGGGTTGCGTTCGCCATTGGGGTCAAAATCTACCCGCTTCATCGGATATTTAATGCGATTGTCCGAATAAATTCGTTCCCGCTCGCCAAAGGCAAAGGGCGAAATGTTAAATTTCTTCGGTGGTGAATAGGTCTTGCCATCGGCTTCAATGGACCATGGTTTGAAGTCATCGGGATCGGCTGCCAGGGGCCTGACGCGTATGATTTTGTCGTCCCGGACCGTGACCGATACCGGTCCGGCATTGGTGAGATTGGTAAAAGTTTGCTCCGCCATGACTGGCTCCATCATTTGAGTGAAATCTGAAAATCATAGTGCCGGGGAAAACAGTCGCCCGTCCAATGGTAGATCGCACTACTGCCATAACTCCTGGTTATGGCGATCAGTGTAAATTAAGGGAAGTTGGTAGAAGATTACAATTTAATATCAATTTATTATTACTACCTGGAATACCAAAAAAAACTTACCCCTCCGATCCCAATTTATCGTTATTTCACGTCTTATAACCGATATTCAAAATAAGGGAATACCCTTGTATACATGCGGATAATCCTAAACATATATGAATTACCTAATTCGACGGAAATAACTAATATCCTAGGAAGAATTATTTCCATTGTTAGCTGTAGATAAAAAAATTAAAATGGGCCGATTAATATGAAACAGAATTTTTTGTGGCTTGCGGCCCCCTTGCTATTGGCCATCGTTCCTACCTCGCTCTATGCCGCGCCGCCGGAATTACAAACACCGGCTCCCGTTATCTATCTGGCTGATAATCTCGACGAGCAAGAAAATTTAGGCTGGTGCATCGACACCGTAGGCAGGGGATTTGCCGAGCGATTACATGCCCATTCCTGCAAACCATTCGGCGGTGACGTACAATTCTATTATAACAACACGTCGCGCCAAATCGTTTCAGCAACCTATGCCGGGAAATGCGCGATACTTTCCGCCGCTGCGGCTGCTGGAGTTACACTTGGGCTGGTGGATTGTTCCGCTGCATCTTCGGCGCAAAAGTTCAACTACAACAATCAAACTTCGGAATTTCGGCCTGGCGGCAATAATAGCCTATGTCTCACGGTCGGTGGTTCCAGCCGGTCTGCGGGCCCTTTTATGTCGCGTAATCTCGAACTCGCTTCCTGTGCTTCAACCGCAGCTAAATTTAAGCAATGGCGGATCAAAGGCGGTAAGAACTAGTGCAAACCATAATGAAGGCAAATTTCAAGTTGTGATCGTGATCACAGCCGTGAATCTGGAAGTATTCTAAAGGTAGAATCTATTGGTGGAACGTTTAGGGATCCCGGACCATGTCCGACATTGATTTTTCAAATACCCGGTTGCTCATTGCTGATTCTGGCAAGCAAAACCGAACGGAAATCAGAAATATATTATTTCACGAAGGATTTCGTGATATCACTGATTCTGACAATTACGAATTCGTCCGCGAACAGGTGGCTGAAAACAACGTTGATTTGTTGATTGTTGATTACGAGTTTCCCAAAGGCGATGTCTGTAAGCTGATTAAGGAAATCCGCCATGATGACATTGGCAACAATCCATTTGTTGTCATAATAGCTTTGGCCTTCGATCCGGAAAAAGAAGACATTATGCGGATCATAGATTCTGGCTCTGACGATGTCCTCTTGAAACCAATTTCAGCCGGCTCAGTCGTTAAACGGATCAAATTTTTTGCGAACGAACGTAAAAAATTCGTCGTTACGTCTGACTACATTGGCCCGACGCGGCGTTCCTCACACCGTCCAGGCACCGTGGAAATTCCGGAAATTGATGTGCCTAATCCGGTTAGAATTACAGCCGTAGACGGTAAGGAAATGTCCAATGTCCAAGATGAAGTCCAGCATCATTCAAATGTTCTCAATGAACAAAAGGTCGAGCGGCAAGCCCACCAAATAATCTATTTAGTTGAACGGATCATGCCGCTTTATTTTGATGGCAATGCGGTGATGGACGTCACCGAGGACCTCGACGATTTAAAGGCGGCGACAGGACACATCAATCTCCTGCTTAAAGACACCAAATATGAGTATGTCGGTGAATTATGTGAGACTCTCATGACCATTGTCGACATGATTTGTCTTTCCCCAAATGAGCCGGACTCGCAGAGCCTCAAACTTTTACCCGAGTTGTCGCAGTCAATCGTTGCCGCATTGCAAGCCAGTGGTGATGAATCTGACATTGCACATATGATCTCGGATTCAGTGCAGCGACAAAAGCATTAGGGTTCTACTATTACCCCGGCTGCACCGTGTAGAGCACGACCTTGGATTTATCGCCAAGCTTCTGCGCCAAATCCTTGGTCAGACCAAACTCCATACAAGCTGATTGGCAGTGTTTGACGCAGGCCGGCTTTTCACCGTCCGCAACGCGCGGCATGCAAAGATCACAGAGATCGGTGAGGAACGGCATAAAGTCGATCTTTATTTTCGTGCCAGTATCGTATTCGTGCTCAGTGACGCGAATGCCATTTTTGCCGACCGGATAATTGTGCTCCTGCTGACAGGCGACCTCGCAAGAATGGCAACCAGTGCAATAGTCATAGTCGATAAACATTCCATACTTAGCCATTGGCCGCTGCTCCTTGTTCAAATTTTTCAAGCGTGACCAATGTGGTCTTGTATTGCCCGCCGCCAAAGCCGGATTTACTTTCCTGCGGCCCGGGGACTAGCTGGTTGACCTGATAATCCCAGACACCAAACAGATTGGGTTCAGCGCCTTCCTGTTCCGGCATCCACCAGCCATGCAGGGTTTGAATTTCAGTCGGTTTGACCCGCTCGGTGATCATCACTTTGCGTTTCACTTTACCGAGATCATTTTTGAGATAAATCCATTCACCGTCGTAGACATCGTAATCGGCAGCTGTCTCTGGATGAACTTCGACATAGGGATCAGGCTCTTTTTCGCGCAGCCATGGAATTCCTCGCAGTTCGGAATGGAAATATAGTTGGCTGCGGGCACCGGTGATCATGATCAGTGGATATTTCTTGTGCAGTTCCGGGGTTGAGATCGGGCTTTGCGGCGGCTCGGTATAGAAGGGTAGTGGATCAAGATCCCATTCCTCATATGCCGTGCAATACACCTCGATCTTGCCCGATGGCGTATTAAAGCCGGGCTCGCCATCTTGACGCAACAGGCCGCGTTCATGGCGGCGATAGGGTTTGGCCGGACCGTCTTCCGGCATCAGCCAGCCACCGGCTTCTTCCATGTCTTTGAAGGTTTTGCCGGAGGGCGCCAGGCGCTCATTGAAATATTCCATCGGCGAGCCCCAGCGCTGGGTGCCTTCCGGATTAAACCGCTTGGCGAGCTCGAAGTTAATCTCCCAATCTGTTTTACACTCACCAACTTGAACGCGTTTCTTGATGATGCTGAGCGGCGCCCACCACGATCTAAAGCTATCTTTTTCCGGGAAAGTCGAGGATGGCAGCACGATATCAGCTAGCGCCATCGTGGTTGGGTTATGAAACAGATCGACAACTGCGACGAATTCAAGTTTTTTGAGCGCTTCGTAATGGAAATTAGCTCTTGCCGCCTGGCCGCCCAGAACATTGGCGGTTTGGATCCAAGCACCTTTGACCGGGTAGGGGTCGCCGGTCATGATCTGGTCGATCACCATGTCAGGTTGAGCCCAGCCACGGAAATTTTTAACCATCTTATATTCATCGGCACCGATGCGCTTCTCGGTCAGAGTTTTAACCAGCTCTTCACCGTACAAATCAATGAGGGCTTCGGTTGAGTAGGGGTAGGAGCTAACTTCATGTGACGGTCTGGCAATAACCTGACCGCCCGGGATGTCGATGTTACCGGTAATCGCCCAGAGACAAATTATGCCATGCGCTACCGAGGTGCCATCCGGGCACATGTCAATCGGCACACCCCAATGAATAGAGGCGCGTTTGGCATTGGCAAAGAAACGGGCTGCAGCGGTAATCTCTTCCGCCGGCACGCCGGTAATTTGGGAGACACGCTCAACCGGATATTCGGCGGCGCGTTCTTTTAATTCGGGCAGGCCATGAACGAACTTATCGCAAAATTCCTTATCTTCGAGACCTTCGCTCAAAATAACGTTGAGCATACCCAGAGCCATCGCGCCGTCAGTACCGGGACGGAGTTTGAGATGATGTTCAGCGCGGCCGGTCATCCAAGTGTTGCGCGGGTCCATCGAGATAATCTTAGTGCCGCGCTTCATGCAATCGACAATCCAATGGCCGAAGAAAGCATCCGGGCAGCCGTTAGGCGGATGTTGACCCCAGACAATGATGACTTCCGGTACTTCCCATTCGGGATCATCGTAGCGAGCTTCCAGAAACTGAGAGCAATCTGAAACGCCGAAATCACCTTGCACGGCTTTCATCGCGCCGAGACGAGGCGTGTAGCAGGATTGGCCAGAGAGTCCGAGCTGTACCCAGTTGGGGCTGCCGAAGCTATAGGCTAGGAAGGAAATGGGACCGCCGATATCGCGACCGGTGCCCTGAGCAAAGACGATTGATTCGGGGCCATACTCGTCCTTTATCTTATTCATCTCGGTTTCGCAGTAATCAAAAGCGTCATCCCAGGAAATCGGCTCGAACTTGCCGGAACCCCGTTCACCAACACGCTTCATCGGCTGGGTTATGCGATCTTCATGATACATGTATTGGGTTAACGCCAACACGCGGGGGCAGGAGCGGCCTTGGTTAAAGGGGTGATTTTCATCACCCTCAATTTTGATCATTTTACCGTCTTCAACGAAAAGCTTCTGGCCACAGCCACCATGACAACCGGCACCGGCTGACCAGGCAACTGTCGGATAAACATCAACATTTCCCAAAACTAATTCCTTCCCTGCACTTAAATAACATCATGATACATACCATAAATAAAAATGGTTGCAATTGAAACTAATATAGCAAAAAGCTGGAGTGTGCAACTTGATATCCATCAACAACAGCAAATTGGCAAAATTAGCTACTGCGCATATTTGGGATGTGAAGTGGATTTTTTTTAAGCGCCTCGGCGCAAATCAATTTATTGGATAGCGGCGTTAGTCTAGTAGGTGAATCTGTCTGGTTTGGATAACTCGTTCTTGTGGAAGATGCACGGTAACCGTTGTACCTACGTCTAGTTTACTTTTAACTACGAGTATGCCCCCATGCGCTTCCACTAAGCCTTTGGTCAGTGGCAATCCGAGACCGGTTCCTTCACCACTTTGCATAAGATCGCCTCGCTTGGTTTGGCCAAACTTTTCCATTGCCTCAATAATATCCTCAGCATCCATACCGATGCCGTTGTCGTTGACGACAATGAGCACTGATTTGTCGTTGGCTATTTCAGTATCGATAGAGACCAAGCCGCCAACTCCTGTGAATTTTACAGCGTTTGAAAGCAGGTTAACAACAACCTGTTTTATCCTCAATGCATCAGCGTGGACGGTCGGCGCAGTGCCATTGACGGAATTTAGCAATTCGACGCCTTTGGTATCAGCCTTGCTTTTAATCATTTGAATGGATGCTTCAATGGTTTCCTGCAACGAGACTTCTGTCTCATTGAGTTCCAATTTACCGGCCTCAATAACCGATACATCGAGCACATCGTTTATAAGATTAAGCAGGTGCCGCCCGGACTGGTGAATATCATTCAAATAATCTTTGTAGTTCGCGTTTACCAAAGGACCAAAAGTCTCTGCATTTATCATATCTGAAAACCCGATAATCGCGTTGAGGGGCGTTCGCAGTTCATGGCTCATATTTGCGAGAAATTCGGATTTAGCCTTGTTGGCTGCCTCCGCTGCCTCCTTAGCCAATTTCAACTCTTCAGTCCGTTCGAGGACCAATTCCTGCAGATGATCACGGCGACGGGCCAATTCCTCTGTTGCCAATTTCCGTTCGGTGATATCTTCCGCCGTTCCGCGGGTGCCTATAAATTTTCCGTTTTGGGGATCAAAATTGGGCATGGCGCTAATTAGGAGATGATGTTTTTCTCCATCCTTGTCGTAGGTTTCGAAATTGACATCTCGAAACGGAGAGCGCCATTTGATGTTAATTTCAATACCGTCGTTGGAAACAAATTTGCCAATTTGGTAAATATTTCTACCGAGTAACTCAATCGGATGATATCCCAGCAAATTAAATACCCGATTAGATACATAGGTAAGGCAGAAGTCGTCGTCGGTCTCCCAAATTAAATCAGAAACCAGCCGGGTGATGTCGTCCAACCGACGGCGCATATTGGTATTTTCCCGTCTTAGCGTCTCCGTGACTAAGTCGGGCTGGTCTTTATTATCCAATCACTCTCCTCCTAGGACCGGACGTGCAGCCTAAACGATTTTCACCGAGCGGAAGTAAACCGCACACCTGAAAGTTTGATTTTTCCCAAGCCCTGTTAAAGATTGGTCGGCGGCGAATCTGGCGATTCTTCAAATTCCTCCTGAACAACTACCGACAATTTACATGCTAACGTCTTCCATCCAATCCGTTTTGACTCGCCAATCAAATAAATGAGGGAACGAACAATGCCTTCATTGGCATTAACCTGGTTAAAATGCTGCTCTTCAACGTTCATGCTGCTATCTCTTCTGGGTAGGGGGCTGTTAGCACAGATTGATTTATACCAAACCGACCACGTACCTTATCTAGGGATTCCTGAGTAATGTTTATTCTGGCGGCCCTCATCGGGTAGCCTCCCATGTCTAATTCATCGCCGATGAAATCGACATCACAGCCTGCCCGCATCAGCGAAAACTTTATTATTTGCCGGGGCATGGCGCATAGATAGTGGTCAATGCCGTTCAGCAGACCATATTCCAGGCAACCGCAAACCAGTTCACCCATTACTTCTTTTCGCTGCTTCGGAGATAAACAATCATCGACGCCAAAGCGAGTCGCCTCCCAAATGTTAGGTTGCGACGGTAGCTCTATGTCTGAGACCATTTGCGGCCACAAGGATTTTAGCATATAGGGCATTTCTGTCGGAATTAGGCGCGTTATCGCCCGGCATTCCCCTTGGTGATCACGCCAGACCAGATAAACTGTTGCTGGTGTATCAAATTGGTCGAACTCCATTTCATTGTAATCCGGGACATCCCATCCGGCACGTTGAACAAAAACCCGATGACGTAAACGATATTGTGAGGGGAGAATGTCATGATATAGATGTGCATTTACAACCGAGAATGAATTGATCATTTGCTAACTCCCTTGTTTTTATAAGGGAAGATTAGTACCGGGTAGGCATCAGAAACACTCCCCTAAATTGGGGAGTTCGATGTTGCAGAAGGCGTTTTTAGCTTAAAGGTTGGGCGAAATCAGCCCGGAACGAAGGGCTTTGACGATGGCGATTGTTTTATTAGTCGTGCCAAATTTATTCATGGCATGCTTGAGATGAGTGCTTACCGTCTCGTGAGAGATAGATAGAATTTCACCGGTAACCCAGGCGGATTTTCCTTCCGCGGCCCAAGTCAGGCATTCTAATTCGCGCGATGTTAATTTGATTGAAGGGACAATATCCTCCAACCCCGCCAAATCGCCAAAAGCTGAATAGAACTGATAAGCCAGGGTGCGCAGCGTTGGCAAATGGGCTTCGATATCAGGATTTGGCTGGCTGCTGGCATAAGACACAACGTAAGCCTCACCGGCTGGGCCGTAGATCGGTATGCTTAAGCCATTGTGCAATTTGGCTTCCCGGCTTTCATTGAGAAACATTAGCTGGTTTGATTTGAGACCAACAGTTTCCTGCAATTTATTCCAGAGATATGGTTTTCTAAGTGTTGGCGTCAGCGAAACGACAAAATCCGTGCCATTGTAAAATTGCTTTTCGAAGTAATATTTGACCCAATCTTCGGGGTAATTTAAGAGCAACAGCAGGAGCGGGACGGTCTTCACTGATAAACTTCTTCTGAGCGGCAGGCGTCAAAGCCCCGAAAGCCAATAGATCTGGTCCGAATGGTTTAACTGCCATGGCAAACAAATCAAATAGTTCTTCTGTCGTCACGGCCAGATTGGATTTTTCAATAAACTCAGATATCCGCATTTCTTAGCTCAGCATCGCTCTCTCTTCCGGCATTCTTTTTTTAGCCAAGTACTCGCCAAGTATTTGTATCATGAATATAACGAGAACGGCTAAGTATTTATACAATCAGTAGATTTAATCGGTGAATTAATCAACTAGAATACCTTACATTAAAGCTATTTATTTCTTGTCGGATCACCAATATAGGGGAGTTTTTATTCTTTGGTAAATATGCTGATATTTTTTTGAGGGAGGTGCGCCTTGATAAATATTATCACAGAATTGATGGTCAAAGATGAGTTTGAACCAGTGAGTTCACCTGATGTTGGGTCGCAAAACGACAAAGATTTTAATAATCTGACTGATACATTGAAAATTAAATATATCGATCTCAATGAACGCTTATGGGCGGCTGAGGATATTATCAATACATCCCAGGAGCTAATTGCGGCTTTTGATGGCCTCGAATCAAGGCAACCGGTAGAAAAACTTAGGCCGCATTTTGAAGGATTGCGTATCGTCCTCACACAATTCAACGAACTTTTATTGGCAGATTCCGACCGCCGGGATGACTAATCATTCGCCGTAAACGCCTAGTTGATGTTATTTTACCCCTGATTTCGAGAAATCAGCACGTCCGTGCGAATTGTTCAAACTAAAATCCCCAAAAAATATATATCTAACCCTTTAGTATGCAGTTCGCTTGCTGAATGATTAATACACCTAATTTGATGCACCCGAATTGGTAAAGGCGATTAAATCATCACATGTTTCTGTTGCTGAATACTTTGGTAAAGGGGCACCCATCATAGCAAAGGTTGTTGGCACCCCGGCTGAAATCGAAATTTTCCCAGGTGGGGCTATCGAATGGGAATTCCTGGCTGTCTCCCAAGGTAAATTTGAAATGATCTGCGATGTCAAAGACAAGACAGGTAAAACTCATACTGAGATGGGCATGAAGGGCACCATTATTATTAGGTAGAAGGTGGCGTCCGATTGATCAGAAAAATGGCCGTTAACACAAGGACTAGGCCGATCACGGCTGGAATCGTTATTGGCTCTCCCAAGACGGGCCAGGCGATAATGAAGGCGGAAATCGGGGTGAGAGTCAGTGCAATGCCGGTTTGGGTTGGAGGAATCCATCTGAGCGCCCAAATGTAAGCGGTAAATTGAATGGCGCCGCCAATGATGCCTAGAAAGAGCAAGGCTCCCCAGCCAAGAGGTGAAAATTGCAGTAACCCTGAGAAGCCACCAATATTCCAAACCATTGGAGTTAATGAAGCAACGCCGATTAACATTGCTAATGAGGTAAAAAAAATAGGGCCGTAGCGCGCAATATAGGGTTTGGCGAATACGGTGTAGATCGATGCTGTCAGGGCCGCCAGTAACATCAATATATCGCCCCGCAATAGATCTTTGCCGGCGGTTTCTGCAAATAACGAATCGCTGACCGCAACGGTGACGCCGAGGAACGCCATAATGACACTAAGTATTTTCATGCCCGACATTTTTTCCCGGCCAAACAGCCAAGCCAGTATCAAAGTCATGATCGGTAATGATGCCAATCCGACAGCGCCATGAGCGGCGGTGGTATATTTTAAAGAGCCGCTGAATAACCAGGTAAAAACACCAAACAACGTAACGCCGAGCGCCAAAACAGGCAGCCAATCCTCGCGGGCAATTGGATTACGGCGAAAACCATGGATTAAAAATGGTAGCAAGCAAATGGCGCCGATGCCAAATCTCAAAAATGCCAAGGTTACCGGTTCGGTCTCGGCGATGACGAAACGGGTAGCGACGATGGCGACACCAGCGCTCAGCGCTGAAAAGGCGGCGAGAAATTTCGCCAGCAATACCTTATTCATTCGAGTTAGACCTCAGAGAAGATTTTAGAGAGTTTCTCCATGGTCAGGTTTTCACGCTGATCCTCGGTCATGTAGTCGATGCCGATGCCATATTCCTGCCAGCGCCGTTTAATCTTGCGCTCCAGTTTTGCATCGATCTTATTGAGCGGCGGATAGCGGCGGCCGTCAAAATCGGGATTGGGCTCGAAGGCCCAGCTTCGGGTCGCATCAATCAGGGTGCGGGTCCAGCGAGCGGTGCCATATTTTTGAACATCCCGGTCGGCAGCGGGCGTTGAGGGGTCGAGCAGCGAGCCGAAAGTCGGACCGATGAGAGCAATATCACCCGCGTCAGGATTAACCCGAAATGCCAAGGCCCAATCAAGCGCAATTGGGTCGCGGATGTCGATATCCTCCTCAACCACCATGACATTTTTAAAAAACCATTGGCCGCTTGAAGAGCCCCAAAGCACGTTGCCGATCTGCATCGCCTGATTGCGATATTGTTTGTGGATTTGGACGACAATATTGACACCGGTTGAAACCGGTGGCATCCAAACATCAGTGATGCCGGATACGCCCGCATCCTCGAGCAAGTTCCAAGCGATGGCCGACCAACTAAAGGCACAAAGCGGGCCATCTTCCGACGGCAGTCCTGGGCGGCTGCCTTCCAAGGCGCCACGTAAAATTGGTTTATCCCGGTGGGTAATACAGGTGACATTCAGTACTGGTTTTGGCGTCGCGCGTTTGGCTTCATACCCTGGGTAATCGGCAAACGGGCCTTCCATTTCAAAAGTCTCGGGATCAGGGTCGATATAACCTTCGACAACAATTTCCGCTGTCGCCGGCACCTTGATGTCGACGGTCTCGCAATTAACCAGTTCAACCGGTTGCTGATGAATGGCACCGATCATATCCCATTCGCAAATTTGTTTGGGAAAGGGGCTGCCGGCGCAAAACGGCATGGAATCGTGCCAGCCATGGACGACGGCAACTGGCATTTTGTCACCGGCTTCATAGCGTTTGGCCAGATGACCGCCATAGCCCTGGGTCGGTACAATGAGCTTGCCAATTTTATCTGCTCCGAGAACTTGGCCGCGATAAAGCCCGATATTAGGACGGCCGGTTGTCGGGTCATTGGTGACGACACCGCAAAAAGTATCAATATAACGCCCACCATCTGAGGCGTGATATTTGAGGGCGGGAAAATCAAACAGGTTGATATCATCGCCTTTGAGAATGTTCTCCTTAACCGGACCAGTGCCTATGGTTTTCGGTTTAACTGGTTTCTGATAGGTGTCTTTGAGATGCCGGACCATGTCTTTGTCCGGGGTGTTCTTTGGCAGGTCGAGCAGCAAGGCCACCTGTTGGGTATTAGATAGGCCGCAGGTCATAAATTTTGTGCTGCGGGTATTTTTGTAGTCCTTAATATTTTCAAACAATAGGGCAGGGCCTTGCAGACCCATATTGATCCGGGTGATGGCGCCGATCTCTTCGTCCCAATCGACTTCGGCCTTAACTCGTTTAAGCTTTTTCTGGCGGGATAGTGTTTCGATCCAAGACCGCAGGCTCGGCTGATTGGCGCCGGGCCCTGTTTTTGATTTACCGCGTTTTTTTGCTGCTGCTCTCGCCATGTTAACCCCGCCCTTAAAGTCACTGAGCGCAAACGCTAGCGCGTTAAATTAAGGCAAGCAAGCATGTCGGATATCCACGTTCGCCATCAGTTTTAAAAATGTTATGAGAAGGCATAATTTTGCCTGTTCATTCCGGAAATCATGCGCTATCAATCGCGGGCTTCGAAAAGATGTGTCACGTTACAACTGCCTGGAAGTAGAACACAATTATGACCACCTATTGCGATGTTGCCCCAGACCACCCGGTCCACGGACCGTATCATGATAAAGAATACGGTTTTCCGGTCAGAGATGAATCAGTGTTGTTCGAGCGTTTGACGTTGGAGATTTTTCAAGCCGGTTTATCCTGGTTGATTGTTCTCAAGAAACGTCCTGGCTTTACAATTGCCTTTGAAAATTTTGATGTCGATCAGGTGGCTGCTTTTGATGATCATGATATCGCGCGATTGCGCGAAGATGCGTCGATAATTCGCAATCGCCTCAAAATTGAAGCGACCATTTATAACGCCAAAGCCATCCAGGAAATCCGCCGCTCGCATGATAGTTTTGCCAGCTGGCTGGCCGATCACCATCCACTGACCAAAGATGAATGGTGCAAGCTTTTTAAAAAGACTTTCAAATTTACCGGCGGAGAAATAGTTGGTGAGTTTTTAATGAGTATCGGCTATTTGCAAGGTGCCCATCAGGAAAATTGTCCGATCTTCAAAAAAATCGCGACTAAAAATCCAGCCTGGATGAAAGCACAAGTTAAAGGCACTCGGGCCGCTTAGGCGAATAGACAGACCCATTCGTTTTTCGCTAGAATTAAAACGCTTTCTTAACGCCTATTGTGGAGAATGCGGTATGGTCAAATTAATAGCGATTGTTACAGTCATTATGATACTGCCGCTCACAGGTTGGCAAAGCTCTGCCAATGCAGCGTCGGCTAAAATTAAATCGCGCGATTGCAAACGTCTGGTCGGTCATCAGAGCAGTGCTGAATATAAACCGGGTGTCGATGTGCGTGGCCGGAAAGTGCGCGGCGCTGACGCCGGGGGTGGTTCGACCTACAAATTGCCGAAAGAATTCTCGTTTAATATCGGCGTCGATATCGCTGAAAAATATGGCCTTGATGATAAAAATATCACGGCCTCAATGACCACCTGGAAAGTGACAGTAAGAGGTAACCGGGTCTACATGAACGGCAAACCGATGACCTCAAATGAGCAGGCTGGCTTAGAGGCAAAATGCCGGAAATTACTAAGCGGTAAATAGCCCTCCGGCAATAAAGTGTGGTGGACAATCTCGGGAGCTTTCCCTACAGTCCGGCAAACGTTTTTTAGCATATTTTAAGGTTAACCATGCGCCTGTCTGAATTCTTTCTGCCGACTTTAAAAGAAAATCCCAAAGAGGCTCAAATCGCCTCGCATTTGTATATGTTGCGCGCCGGAATGATCCGTCAATCCAGCGCCGGAATTTATTCCTGGCTACCGTTGGGCTTCAAAGTCTTAAAAAAAATCGAGCAAATTGTGCGGGAGGAAATGGATCGGGCCGGCTGTCAGGAATTGCTGATGCCGACCATCCAACCGGCCGAAATTTGGCAGGAGAGTGGCCGCTATGATGATTATGGCAAGGAAATGCTCAGGATCACCGACCGCCATGACCGCGAGATGCTCTTTGGACCGACCAATGAGGAGATGATCACGGAGATCGTCCGTAGTTCTGTCCGCAGCTACAAAGACTTGCCGATAAATCTATATCATCAGCAATGGAAGTTTCGGGATGAAGTCCGTCCTCGCTTCGGCATTATGCGTGGCCGTGAGTTTTTGATGAAAGACGCCTATTCGTTTGATCTCGATCAGACAGGAGCCAAGCTGTCCTACAATAAAATGTTCGTCGCTTATTTGCGCACCTTTGCCCGCATGGGTTTGAAAGCCATACCGATGCAGGCCGATTCCGGAGCCATCGGTGGTGATATGAGCCATGAATTTCTGGTCCTGGCTGATACTGGAGAATCCGAAGTTTTTTGTCACAAAGGTATTTTGGAATTTGATGTGCCGGCTGACGATGTTGACTACTCATCTGACCTACAGCCGATTGTCGATAAATGGACCTCGCTTTATGCGGCGACAGATGAAAAGGCCGATGAAGCGCAACATGCCGAACTTGGCGATAGTCTGGTCACCGCGCGCGGAATTGAAGTTGGCCACATCTTCTACTTCGGTGACAAATATTCGAAAGCCATGGGCGCCACCGTCGCCGGACCTGACGGCAAAGATGTATTGATTGAAATGGGTTCTTACGGCATTGGTGTCTCTCGCCTCGTCGGCGCCATTATTGAAGCCTCTCATGATGATGACGGTATCGTCTGGCCGGAAGCCGTCGCGCCCTTCAAAGTCGGTATTATTAATTTGCGTGCCGGTGATGAAGCTTGTGATGCGGCGTGTGAAGGCGCCTATGCAAAACTTCTCGAGGCTGGCGTCGAAGTGCTTTATGACGATCGCGACGAACGCGGCGGCGCTAAATTTGCCAATATGGATTTAATCGGTTTGCCGTGGCAATTGGTAGTGGGGCCGCGGGGCCTGAAAGATGGCAAGGTCGAAGTAAAAAATCGCGCCTCCGGTGAGAAAGAAGAATTGCCCCTCGACGCCGCCTTAGCGAAATTGACAGGGTAGGGGCCCAAGATGTTTTCCGCCTTCGAATGGATGATGGCTCTCCGCTACTTGCGGGCCCGCCGCCAGGAAGGCTTTATCTCCGTTATCGCCTGGTTTTCACTGCTGGGCATTATGCTCGGCGTGGCGACGCTGATTATTGTGATGTCGGTGATGAACGGCTTTCGCCAGGAACTGCTGACCCGTATTCTCGGCGTTAACGGTCATCTCAGTGTTTACAGCGATTCCGAGAAACTTACTAATTATGATGCCTTGGCCTTGCGGGTGCAAAAAATTGATGGCGTAGTCAAAGTCACGCCGATGATTGAAGGCCAAGTGATGGCGAGCGCCAATGGTCAAGCCAAGGGCGCGGTTGTGCGTGGCCTGCGAAGAGCGGATGTTCAGCAGCGTGCGATCTTGGCAGAGAATATTCAGCAAGGCTCGATCGGTGATTTAACGGGTAATAATGCGGTGATGCTTGGCTCCCGGATGGCGCGTAATATGGGCTTGCGCATCGGTGATAAAATCACGCTGATTTCACCTAAGGGCAATGTGACTGCATTTGGCACTGTACCGCGCATGAAAGCCTATAAGGTGGCGGCGATCTTCAATGTCGGCATGCATGAGTACGACAGCAGTTTTATTTTCATGCCGCTCCCTGCCGCGCAAACTTATTTCAAACTCAAAGGTGCGGTGAGTTATCTCGATGTTATTATCAAAGATCCGGACCGGGCGCCGTCGATGGCGCGGGATGTCTGGATCGAGCTTGGCAATAAGGGGCGGGTCTATGATTGGCAGCGTACCAATTCGAGCTTCTTCAATGCCATCCAGGTTGAGCGCAATGTGATGTTCCTGATCCTGACTCTGATCATTGTTGTCGCTGCCTTTAATATTATCTCGAGCCTGATCATGTTGGTGAAAGACAAGGGCCGCGATATTGCGATCTTGCGCACCATGGGTGCGACGCGGGGCATGATTATGCGGGTCTTTTTAATTTCCGGTGCGAGTATTGGGGTTATTGGCACCTTGGCGGGATTTGGCCTGGGACTCGCTTTCGCCGAGAACATCGAGACCATCCGGCAATGGCTGCAGGGACTAACCGGCACCGATCTCTTTGCCGCTGAGATATATTTTCTCTCTCGCTTACCGGCGGTGGTTGATCCAGCGGAAGTTACGGCAATTGTCTTGATGGGGCTTGGCTTGTCATTCCTGGCCACAATCTATCCATCTTGGCGGGCGGCCCGGCTCGATCCGGTGGAGGCGCTTCGCTATGAGTAGTGCGCTAGAATTAAAACAAATCGTCCAGACTTTTCACCAAGGCGAAACACCATTGGAAGTTTTGAAAGGCGCTGATTTAAAAATCGAAGCCGGTGAGATTGTAGCCTTGGTCGGCCCCTCCGGCTCTGGTAAATCGACGCTGTTGCAGATCGCTGGCTTGCTGGAAAAACCGCAAAGTGGTGAGGTCGTTGTTAAAGGCGAAAGCGCCAATGGTCTTGGAGATGATCGCCGCACTGGCATCCGCCGTCAGGAACTCGGCTTTGTCTATCAGTATCATCATTTGTTGGCAGAATTTTCTGCCCGGGAAAATATTGTTATTCCCCAGATGATTGCTCAAACCGATAAAAAAGCGGCAGGTGAGCGGGCGGACGAACTGCTCGCAACCATGGGGCTGACGGATCGAGCGACCCATCGCCCGGCGAGACTTTCCGGTGGCGAACAGCAGCGGGTTGCGATTGCCCGCGCGCTGGCTAATAAACCAAATGTTCTGTTGGCCGACGAGCCGACCGGCAATCTCGATCAAGCCACCGCCGATGGCGTCTTTGGCCTGCTCACCGATTTGGTCAAACAATCCGGCGTCGGCGCCCTGATCGCCACACATAACCCAGACTTGGCTAACCGCATGGACCGTATCGTCCGGCTTGAGGATGGAGTGCTGGTTTAAATTTAATTTAACCGAGCTACCCGCTTTCGCCAGCTTCGTAATACTTGCTCCAGCGTAGGCGCCAGGCATTTACCGAGGCAATTAGGCAGACCAAGGCAGCAATGATGGCGCCGGCAACTGCGGGCAATACAAAAACCAAAGGTGACCAGCCCCAGCCTTCGGTACGCTCACCGGCTTCATGGATTTCGATACCGTCGAGCAGCATGCTGTAAGTCACGGCGAGTAAAAAAAACACACAAATAAATAGCCAGAAACTATCAATTATCTGATTGGTGCGCGGTCGATTTTTTTGGGTGAACAAATCGATAATGATGTGTTCATTGATGGCAAAGCAGCGCGGCATACCAAAGAAACCACACAGCAAAACGGTCAGACTGGCGACCTCGATCAGTCCATCAAAACTGCGAAATCCGAATGTCCGAATAACGATATCGGCAATCACCATACTCATTAAGAATACCAGCGCGAAGGCAGCGATGTCAGCCATCCAACGAAGCGAGGTGTTGAGTGGGCGGCCAATATATTCCTGCCAATCATAGTTCACTATCTTTCCTCCACCTTGATCATTGAAATAACAGGTTCGGCAGCCAAAGTGCCAAAATCGGGAAGGCCATAACAACGCCTAACCGCATAACATCGGCAACTAGGAACGGCGCCACGCCTTGAAATACTCCGACCAAAGTTACTTCAGGTACCATCTTGGCAACGACGAATACATTCATGCCAACCGGCGGCGTTCCCACACCAAATTCGGCCACCATGACCATGATAACGCCAAACCACACTGGGTCATAACCCATATCGACGATGATCGGAAAGATGAACGGAGTGACAATGAATATAATCGCAATCACCTCCATGAACATACCGAGAAACAACAACAATAGAACGATGCCAGCAAAAATCACCGGATCGGGATACCCTAAACCGCCAATAAATTTCGACAGTTCTTGAGGAAACTGGGCAGATGTTAGAAAGAACTCGAAGATGGAAATGCCGATCACGATAAACAAGATCATCGCCGTGGTCATTACCGCATCGCGGAGGCTCGCGACAAATTCAGGTATCCTCATTCGACCGGTGAATATACCAATCAATAATGCCCCGGCAGCGCCCACCGCTCCTCCTTCCGTCGGTGAAAAGATGCCGAAGAAAATGCCCCCCATGACGGTACCAAACAATAGTGCCACGCCCCAG
>JABIIH010000267.1 GCA_018649245.1 Rhodospirillaceae bacterium
CGGGCGGCAAGATTTGGTGTCATGCCAAGCACCGCATGCTCTTCTGCTGCTCCTTCGCCGATGATGTCGCCGGCAACCACCAGCCCGGTGGCAATGCCGACGCGAACCTGCAATTTATAATTTTCAGCCGGCTCAATTTCCTGGATCGCGGCGATAATTTCTAAGCCAGAGCGGACGGCGCGTTCAGCGGCATCTTCGCTGGCGACCGGGTAGCCAAAATAAATCAGGATACCGTCACCCATGAATCGCGCGATATAGCCATCATATTTCTTGATTAACCCGGTACAGGTGTTTTGGTAGCTTGATATAACGTCGCGCAAATCTTCGGGGTCGAGCTTCTCCGACAGTGCTGTGGAGTCAGCGAGATCGCAAAACATCACCGTTAATTGCCGCCGCTCGGCCTCTGTTTCCGCAATGTCTTCGCTGGGGGACTGGGGAGCGGGAGGTGATATGTCAGGCTCGTTATCGGTATCCGTTGCCGTGCCGCAATGTCCACAAAATTTGTTGCCTGCGGGTATCTCACTGCTGCAGGAAGTGCAAATCAATGGTAATTTAGCACCACAAGAACCGCAGAACTTATTGCTCCGCGGATTTTCCAAATTGCATGATGCACATTCTAAGACGTCGGACATTTAACCAGCCGTGTTTTTATATTTTCCCTGACAGAATATCTAACCATACGCCAAGATACTCAGGCAATAAACACTAAGCTGCTAATCGACGTAGGGGTTGCTGCCTTTGCGCACCAAAATACGAATGGGTACGCCGGGAATATCGAAATCTTCCCTAATACCATTGATGAGGTAGCGGCGATAGGCTTCCGGCAAGGCCGTGCCTTTGCTCGAGAAAACCACAAAAGTCGGTGGTCTGGTTTTGGCCTGGGTCATATAGCGCAGACGGATGCGCCGGCCGCTGGTCATCGGTGGCGGATGACGCTCGGTCATCATTTCAAGCCACTGGTTTAACCGGCCGGTCGGCACGCGGCGGTTCCAAATTTCAAATGCCTTAAAAGCGGCTGGAATAAGTTTTTCTGTAGCTTTACCGGTGAGCGCCGAGAGCATGACGACTGGGATGCCGCGGACTTGGGGCAAGGAAGTTTGCAGGCGGTCGTTGAGATCCTGGCGAGCCTGTTCGCGGTCTTTTACCGCATCCCATTTATTAACTGCGATGATCAGTACGCGGCCTTCTTCGATTACTTGCCGGGCAATTGTCAGATCCTGCTTTTCGAGCATCAAATTTCCGTCCAGCACTAAGACGACAATTTGGGCATATTGTATGGCGCGGTAAGAATCCATAACTGACAGGCTCTCGACCTTGTCCTGAACTTTAGCTTTGCGCCGGAGGCCTGCAGTATCGATTAATTTTAAGCTGCGGCCATCCTGTTCCCATTCAACGGCAATCGAATCCCGGGTGATGCCGGCTTCTGGCCCGGTGAGGAGTCGGTCTTCGCCAATCAAACGGTTAATCAGGGTTGATTTGCCGACATTTGGCCGCCCGACAATCGCCATCTGAATGGGGCCGGTAAATTCCTCGTCGTCATCTTCATCGATTTCAAGTTCAGGATCAAATTCTTCCGTCGTATCGCCGGCTTGCTCAGCGAAGGGCAGCAAGGCTTGGAAAAGATCAGCCATACCTTCACCATGTTCGGCTGAAAAGGGCAGCGGGTCACCCAAGCCAAGGCTATAGGATTCATACAATCCAGGTTCGCCCGCCTTACCTTCACACTTATTAGCAACTAAAATAACCGGGATATCCCGCGTCCTTATCCAGTTAGCAAAATGGTTGTCGAGTGGTGTAATCCCGGCGCGCGCATCGATTAGAAATAAGGCAACGTCAGCGTCTTCAACTGCCCGGTCCGTTTGCTCACGCATGCGGGCTTCTAAACTGTCGTCATGGACATCTTCAAAGCCGGCGGTATCTATAATTTCAATATCGAGATCACCGACGCGCCCGGGTGCTAAGCGGCGGTCCCGGGTCACACCAGGAGTGCCATCGACAATCGCCAGACGCTTTCCCGCCAAACGATTGAACAAGGTAGATTTGCCGACATTTGGCCGGCCAAGGATTGCTACTGTCAGGCTCATAGCCAGACCTTACGGTTGCTAATGATTAACGATAGGCGACCAATTCTGCATCATCGGACAAGAATAGCAGAGAATCTTGAACAACGATTGGGCTAATGGATACGCTATCTGGCATTTCTACTTTACCTAATACTTTTCCGGAATAAGGCGAAACCGACAAAGCTTCGCCAGTCGAACCGGCAACAATCAGCCGGTCGCTGGCCAATATTGGTCCCGTCCAGGTGATTTTTCCTTCACGGTCTTCAGGGTCTTCCCATTCCGGTAGGGCGGTCACCCAAAAAATACGACCGTTAAGGCGGCTCAAGGCGAGCAAGTCAGTATTGTTGGATATGACAAAAAGATAATCCCCCGCGATCCACGGGCTTTCAATGCCGCCGACCGGACGTTCCCAGATGCGTCTGCCAGTGCGCAAATTAATCGCCGCGAACTGGCCGCTATTGCTGATCGCAAAAACAATACCCCGATCAATAATTGGCCGGCCGCGTATTGTGCCGAGAGTAGAGGAAGCCGCACCGCGTCTGGTTCCGGCGAGTGAATCAGCCCACAGCTCTTGGCCGTTTTCCACCTTTAAGGCAACCAGTTCACCGGAAGAATAGGGCGCAACGATGACGCCACTATCGACAGCGGGGCTACCACCGCCAAGCAGGTTGGTGGCTTCTTCAATACCTGAATGAGTCCACAAAACCGCTCCGGTCTCGCTGTTTAAAGCAAAAAGTTTATTGGTGACGGTAATCGCGAAAACCCGGTTACCGCGAGCGGTTGGAGCTGATCGGGCCGGAGCGCCAACGTTGCGGCGCCATAGAATTTTGCCGGTCTTTGCGGCGACCGCAATGACTTGACCGAATCCTGTAGTAGCGAAAACTTTACCATTTTCGTAAGCCAGTCCGCCATTGATATGATCGTCATCTTCTTCCTTTGGCGTTAGCTCCACACTCCAAATCTCGGCCCCATCTTTTAAATTATAGGCGCTTATGATGGTTTCAGAATCCATCGAAAAGAGAGTGTTTGCCGCGACAATCGGTTGAGCCATCAGGCGTTCTTCATCGTTGGTCCCACGACCGACGCTAATACTCCAGCGCTCCTGGAGAGCCTTGCCGACGCGCATATGATGCATGGCGTGGTTGGCATAGCCGCCGGCTTGCGGCCAATCCTTGTTGGGTACTGGTGCGGGCAGTACAATTTTGTGTCCAGCCGCAGACGAATCCGGCTCAATGGAACGCTGTTGGGTCAAAATTGAAATTCTTTTGCCCGGCAATGGCGGCGCTTCATTTTGGCCAAAAAAATCACCGCCACAGCCGGTCAGCGTCACTGCCATCAGGAAAAGCAGTAAATAAGAAATCATGGGTTTTATTTTCTGTGACATTTTTTCGTTTCCTGGAACCTTCGCAGGTGGCTTACTTGCCACCAAGTATGGCAGTCAATTCGGCAGCCCGGGCGCGAATGCCAGACGGAGCAGTCGCATCGTCGGCGATTTCTTGGAATAATTTTCGGGCCTTTGCTTTATTGCCTGATTTCTGGGCGAGCAGGGCGGAAAGTTCTTTGGCGCTGTGTCGCCACGGACTTGTACCATTCACCAGCCGGGCAAGGCGATCAGTTAAGAGCGCTGCGTCACCGCCCTCCAAGCCATGGAGCGCGGCAATAACCAATGCCATATCCCGAAATATTTCATCAACACTGTTATCTTCAGAAAGTGCCAGATAAGCTGCAGAGGCCGCTTTGCGGTCGCCCCTTTTGGCCAATACGGCGGCTTGATTGAAACGTGCTAAAACTGCGTAGCCGGCACTGCCGTCGGCGGCCAGCTTATTTAGGATATCAGCGGCGGTATCTGGTTTGTCACTGGCAATAGATTTGAGCGCAGATGACAACAATTTACTGTCTTCTGATTTACGATTGAGATCATACGCTTCCCAGCCTTTGACTGAGGCGACGCCGACAACTAAAGCGACTGCAGCGCCAATAATATAATTGCCATATTTCTTCCAGAGATCGGCATATTTCTGCTGGCGCAGGTCCTCATCAATCTCTTTAAATAAATTTTCCTGTTCCGGATCGCGATCCGCCATTAAAACACCTTCACGGCATGAGTAAAAAAAGCCCGCCTCGAATATAGATCGAGCCGATGATGTCAGGGATTTACATTAAAAGTTTTATATTTTCCCAACAAATTATAGGGGGCATATAACCTGGAAAGCGTTACTAATCAACACTTTGTCGAAAGGCTAGGTGTGGGCGCTGAATTGGCGGGCTAATGCACCATTCGGCTAAGCCGACTGACCCGGTCGTGCAGCAAAAGAGATCGTCCAATTAATTTTTCGAGAACATAAGGCAGGTCGATATCAAAAACCTCCTGACGATTGGCAAAGAGGTCTTTTTCGAGATGCTCTTTACCCTTTTCCTGTGCTTCATCGGTCGATATTTCACCATTATTAGCTGCCTTGTGCCACATCA
>JABIIH010000268.1 GCA_018649245.1 Rhodospirillaceae bacterium
ACGGTACTGTCCCGTTGTCAGCGCTTTGATTTGCGCCGCGTTGATATTGAAACCCTGAGCGCAAATTTCGCCGAAATTGCCGAAAAAGAAGGGGTTAAAGTCACTGATGCGGCAATCTCGCTGATCGCGCGCGCCGCCGATGGCTCAGTTAGGGATGGCCAAAGCCTGCTTGATCAAGTGGTCGCAACGGCGGCCAAGGACAATGCCGAGCTTGGTGAAGATGTGGTCCGCGATATGTTGGGCCTGGCTGACCGGGAACGCAGCTTTGATCTCTTTGAACTGGTGATGAAAGGCGATGTTTCGGGTGCGCTCGAGATGCTTGATGCCGATTATGCCAATGGCGCTGATCCTGTATTGGTCTTGCAGGATTTGCTCGAAGTCGTGCATTGGTTGTCCCGGGTCAAAGTCACACCGGATATTGCCGATGGTCCGATGGTGCCGGAATCAGACCGGGACCGCGGCAAGGATTTAACGGGCCGGCTGTCGATGGGCGCCTTAACACGCGCTTGGCAAATGCTATTGAAAGGCTTGCGTGAAGCCCAATCAGCACCGTCACCGATCCAGGCGGCTGAAATGATATTGATCCGGCTCGCGTATCTGGCCGATTTGCCGACGCCCGCGGATGCCGTGAAATCTATTAGTGAACCCAGTGCCGATGGGCCCGCGCCGTCACCTACGGGCGGTGGCAATGGCGGCGGCCAGCCGGTTGTAAACGCCGGATCGCATCAAGTGCAGGCGCAAGTAGCGCCGCAAATAGAACCTCAAGCCATTGCCGAAACTGCGCCGGAGGCACTAGCCAGTCCACAGACTTTTGAAGACGTAATTACGCTGGCCGATAAAATGAATGAGCGGATCTTGCGGGCCAACCTGGTCAGCAATGTTCATCTGGTGCGGTTTGAGCCCGGCACTATTGTGTTTCAACCGGGCGACAATATGCCGCGCGAGTTCAGCCAGGACTTAACGCGCTTTTTGAACGGCAAGACGGATCGCCGTTGGGTGGTGACGGTTTCGCTGGATGAGCAGGGTGCGGCCAGTGTGCAGCAGCGGGAAGATGCGGTTAAGGCAGCACAGCGGGATGAAATCGCTAAGACGCCCTTTATGCAATCGGTTGTGGAAACATTTCCAGGGGCTAAAATTAGTGAGGTTAGAGAACTCGGCAGGCCGGCTGAAATAGTAGCAGAAGATATTGAAGGAGAAGACGACCTATGAAAAATCTCGGCCAAATGATGAAGCAGGCCCAAGAGATGCAGTCAAAAATGACCGAGATGCAGGACAAGCTCTCCGAAATGGAAGTAACCGGGTCATCCGGCGCCGGCATGATTGAAGTGACGCTCAGCGGTAAAAGTGATGTGCGCAACATTAAAATAGACCCCTCATTGATTGATCCCAGTGATCCGGAAGTGCTGGAAGATTTAATTGTCGCCGCCTTCAACGACGCTAAATCAAAAGTCGAAGCCCGGGTAAACGAAAAAATGTCGGAAATGACCGGCGGACTGCAACTCCCGCCCGGATTCAAATTACCGTTCTAATGACCGACAGACAAAATTAATGACCACTACCGAGATTGATCGCCTCATTCAGTTGCTTTCGAAATTGCCGGGGCTGGGTCCGCGCTCGGCGCGGCGGGCGGCTTTGCATTTGATTAAGAATCGCGAATCCTTAATGAAGCCTCTGGGTCTGGCAATGGAAGCGGCAGCAGAAAATGTAGAAACCTGTGGGACCTGCGGCAATCTGGATACGGCCAATCCGTGCGCCATTTGTACTGATGTCAAACGGGATCAAGCAACGATCTGCGTGGTTGAAGAGGTGGCGGATTTGTGGGCTTTGGAACGCACGGCATCTTTCAACGGTCTCTATCATATCTTGGGCGGCGTGTTATCGCCGCTCGATGGGGTTGGCCCCGATGATCTTACCCTCGATAGTCTGATCGCTCGCGCCCGCGGCGATGAGGTCAAAGAAATTATTCTGGCCACCAGTGCCACGGTCGACGGCAAAACAACCGCCCACTATATCACGGATCGTCTGGAAGATTCCGAGGTGACGGTATCTGCTCTTGCTCACGGTATTCCGGTGGGCGGCGAGTTGGATTATCTCGACGACGGTACGCTCAGCGCCGCCATGAAAGAACGCCGCGGCATTTAGACCGCTCTCGCTTGATAGGCGAGCAATTCCAAAATTTTTTCAACCTGTGATTTGCATCACTGAGGGGATTCCCTAAGTGTATTATGTTACTCGTCATAGTGTGGAAACTATAACATTGTATGCAACTAACTTTTATCGAGGAAAAGTTATGAACCAATTGTCCCCCCATCATAATCTGGCACGCGAATCACAGATGTCGGAAATGGTCGACCAACAAAAGCTCATTGAGGGGCAAGAGCAACTTGAAGACGAGGCCGAATCGAGAGCTCGTCGCATCAAGATGCGCCGTCAACGCCAAGCCAAACTAGCTGCCATGCGTAAAGCCAAACGCCGTGCGCTCGCCTTTCAGCTCGCTGGATTTTGGCTGCTGGTTATGTTTGGCGGATTCTTCGCTCTGGCGTGGTTTTCCAATGACGTGATGGCTCTAATCGCCAGATAAAACTCTGATAAAATTAATTCCGGGCTCTCGGATGAGAGTCCCGGTAGACCTCAATGAGGCGTGCCTGATCGACTTCGGTATAGCGCTGGGTTGTCGATAGCGATTCGTGGCCGAGCAATTCCTGAATGGTTCTGAGATCACCGCCACCAGCCAGCAAATGGGTGGCAAAACTGTGGCGGAGTGCGTGCGGTGTGGCACTTGCTGGCAATCCTAAATAAGCTCTTAGTTTTCGGACTTGGCGCTGAATCACACCGGGATTGACCCGCTTGCCCTGCACACCGACAAAAAGCGGGCCGGATTTTTTGAGGCGCTTCGGGTAGAGATCAAGATAATACTGAATGGCCTCCAAGACGATTGGCAGCACCGGCACAACGCGTTGCTTGTTACCTTTGCCGGTGATCACCATGGCGTCGCCCTCAGGCACATCCTCAACATTTAAATTAAGCGCTTCACTGATCCTTAAACCGCAGCCATAAAGCAATGTCAGGATCGCCATATCGCGCGCCGCTATCCACGGTGTGTCATGCAACTCGCCAATACTCGAAAGGGCTTCCCGCGCCTCCACTTCGGATAGAGGTTTGGGGATGCTGCGCGGCAGTTTGGGTGTTTTGACCGCTTTGATGGCGGCATTGTGGGCGAGCTCATGACGATCCAGAAATTTAAAAAAGTTTCTCAGCGTTGAAACTGCCCGGGCGGTTGAGCTACGCGAGAGACCATCATTGTGACGCTTGGCGAGATAGCCTCTGAAATCCGTCGTGGTAAGATTTTCGAGATCGCCGAGACCCGGCTGAAAGCCGAGATGCCCGCTTAAATATCCAAAAAAAGCGGCGAGGTCCCGCCCATAGGCATCCAAAGTATGCTCGGAGCAATTTTTCTCTACCATC
>JABIIH010000269.1 GCA_018649245.1 Rhodospirillaceae bacterium
CAGAAAAGGCCGGCGACAGTTTTGTCACGGGGGAACGCTTGCTGCTGGCCTTGGCGCTTACCCCCGACACACCAGCTCATAAAGTATTGGCCGCAAATGGCGTGACGCCGCAAAATCTTAATACGGCAATTGAAGATATGCGGAAAGGCCGGAAAGCCCAGTCCGCTACCGCCGAAGAAGGCTATGATGCTTTAAAAAAATATGCCCAAGACCTGACAGCAGATGCCCGCGAAGGCAAACTCGACCCGGTGATCGGCCGGGATGAGGAAATTCGCCGCACCATTCAAGTGTTATCGCGCCGGACCAAAAACAATCCGGTACTGATCGGTGAGCCGGGTGTTGGTAAGACCGCCATCGCCGAAGGCCTGGCTTTGCGTATCGTCAATGGTGATGTGCCGGAAGCGCTGCTCAGCAAACAATTGATGGTGCTTGATTTGGGCGCGTTGCTCGCTGGAGCAAAATACCGCGGTGAATTTGAAGAACGTCTAAAAGCCGTGCTCACCGAAGTGACTGAAGCGGCAGGCGAAGTCATCTTGTTCATCGATGAAATGCATACGCTGGTTGGCGCCGGTGCTGCCGAGGGCGCGATGGATGCCTCAAATTTATTGAAGCCGGCGCTTGCCCGGGGTGAGCTGCATTGCATTGGCGCCACAACACTTAAAGAATACCGCCAAAATGTGGAGAAAGATGCGGCTTTAGCCCGGCGTTTTCAGCCGGTCTTTATTGCCGAGCCGACGGTTGAGGATACCATCTCGATCTTGCGCGGTATTAAAGAGAAATACGATCTTCATCACGGTGTGCGCATCACGGATGCGGCCTTGGTCTCTGCCGCGACACTGTCCAACCGCTATATCACTGACCGTTTCCTGCCTGATAAAGCGATTGATTTGATGGATGAAGCTGCCAGCCGCTTGCGCATGGAGGTCGATTCCAAGCCGGAAGAAATTGACGAGCTGGACCGCCGGATTATTCAGCTTAAGATCGAAATGGAAGCGCTCAAAAAAGAAACCGACAAAGCCTCACAAGAACGCCTGCTGTTGCTGGATGAAGAACTTGGAGGTTTGGAAGATCAATCAGCAACGCTAACTGAGAAATGGCAGAGCGAGAAAAGCGATATCGCTGAGACCCAAAAGCTTAAAGAACAATTGGACCAAGCGCGCAGTGCCTTGGATAAAGCTTTCCGTGAAGGTGAATTGGAAAACGCCGGTGAGCTGCAGTACAGCCTGATCCCCGGCCTCGAAGAGAAACTTGCGGTCGCTGAATCTTCGGAAGGCCACAGCATGGTGCAGGAATCCGTCACCGAAGAGGCAATTGCTTCTGTGGTGTCCCGCTGGACCGGCATACCGGTCGACAAGATGATGCAGGGTGAGCGCGAGAAACTGGTCAAAATGGAGGAGCGCCTGGGCGCTCGGGTAATCGGCCAGGAGGAAGCTTTGGCAGCCGTCTCCAACGCCGTGCGCCGGGCCCGCGCCGGGCTGCAAGATGCTGCCCGCCCCATGGGCTCGTTCTTGTTTATTGGTCCGACCGGGGTTGGTAAGACCGAGTTGACTAAAGCTTTGGCCGAGTTTTTGTTCGATGATGAGGCGGCACTTTTACGCGTCGATATGTCCGAATATATGGAAAAACATGCAGTCGCGCGGCTGATCGGTGCCCCTCCGGGCTATGTCGGCTATGATGAAGGCGGGGCGTTGACCGAAGCGGTCCGCCGGCGGCCCTACCAGGTTATTTTGTTTGATGAAGTCGAAAAAGCCCATCCGGATGTCTTTAATATCTTACTGCAAGTGCTAGATGATGGCCGGCTCACCGATGGCCAGGGCCGCACCGTTGATTTCCGCAATACGCTGATTATTTTAACCTCGAATTTGGGTGGTGATATTTTAGCCAACCAGGAAGAAGGCCATGATTCAACCGAACTTAAAGAGGTTGTCATGGAGGCTGTCCGGGCGGCTTTCCGGCCGGAGTTTCTCAATCGGCTCGATGAGATCGTGTTGTTCCATCGCCTCTTCCGCGAACATATGGATGGCATTGTCGATATCCAGCTCGGGCGCTTACGTGAACGCTTGGCGGACCGCAAAATTACCTTGGCGATTGATCCGGCCGCCTTCGCCTGGCTGGCAGATACTGGCTATGACCAGGTTTATGGCGCCAGGCCGCTTAAACGCGTGATCCAGCGCAGCCTTGAGAACTCTCTCGCCAGCCTTATTTTGGAGGGCAAGATCAATGATGGCGAAACCGTCAATGTCAGCGCCGGTGATAAAGGCCTGGTGATCAACGGTGAAATTGTCCAGGAACAAGCCGCTTAAAGGTTAATTCACGACAGTCGAGAATTAACCTATTACTTCGCCAGGATGAGCTTTTTGGCGCGTTTGGCGTTCGCGGCGACTTTTTCAGGCTTAGGCAAATCAGCCAGCTTAATCTCGGTTGCCGCTTTGGCGTTCATGAATTTCGCCAATTCCTTACCTTTAAGATGCTTGCCAGACGGCATTTTCACCCGCATCGGATTGGTCTGACGACCGCGGCGCAGAATCTCATAATGCAGGTGCGGCCCGGTTGAGCGGCCGGTGGTGCCGACATAACCAATGATTTGCCCCTGGCGCACCCGGGTGCCCCGCCGGACCGAGCGGCGAAAACTTTTCATATGCCCATAAGCGGTTGAATATTCGGAATTATGCCGAATGCGGATATAATTGCCATAACCGCCATTGCGCGCCCGATAGACGACGGTGCCGGAACCAGCGGCAAATATCGGCGTGCCGCGCGGAGCGGCAAAATCAACGCCGCGATGCATTTTATTATAACCCAAAACCGGATGACGGCGGCGGCCATAGCCGGAAGACAATCGCGCCCCATTAATCGGTGTCCGCATGAGAGCTTTCCGCGCCGAGCGGCCTTTGTGATCAAAATAATCGCTGAAGCCTTTTTTGCCTTTGAAATAATAGAGCGGATTATCATTTTTACCCAGTTTCAGATTGGCGTAGAGAATATTGCCATAACGGGCAAATTCACCCTTCTCGGTAATCTTGCGCTCATACATGACTTCGAATTGATCACCAGTGCGAATGCTACGCTGAAAATCGACATCCCAGGAATAAATCCGGATAAGTTCCATCAGCACCTGCACCGGAACTCCGGCATTTACAGCTGAGAGGTACAGACTGGAATTAATTTTGCCGCTGGCCCGCGCTAATTTCGTTTCAATTGCCTGCTTAATATATTTGGCCGTGAATTTGTCATCATCTAGCTGATAGACCGTATATTCCCGGA
>JABIIH010000270.1 GCA_018649245.1 Rhodospirillaceae bacterium
GGGAGCTTCCTCTGCTGGAGCCTCCTCTGCTGGAACTTCCTCGGCGGGAGCTTCTTCGGCTGGAGCTTCCTCGGCGGGAGCTTCCTCGGCGGGAGCTTCCTCTGCGGGAGCTTCTTCTGCTTCAACAGCAGCCTCGGCTTCGGTTGGTGCAGCTGCAGCCGCTTCGGCTTCTTGCGCTGCCGCCTCCTGAGCTGCTTTCTGAGCTTCTTCTTTCTCTCTCAGCTTCTCTAAGGTTTTTTCACGCGGCAAATGCTGTTTGGTCTGCTCTGCCCGAACCGGTGTTTCAATGATGTTCGCATCACCTAAAAAACGCGCGACACGATCCGTCGGCAAGGCACCATTGGATAACCAGTGTTTGATACGCTCTTCTTTTAGCACGATGCGTTCCGGATGGTCTTTAGCGACCATTGGATTATAGGTTCCTAGACGTTCAATATACCGGCCATCACGGGGACTGCGTGAGTCCGCGACGACAATGCGATAAAATGGACGTTTCTTTGCGCCACCGCGCGATAAACGAATTTTAGTTGCCATTGATTTACTTTCCTCTTTCTAAACTCTCCTTTGAGATTATTTCTCAAAGGTCAAATTGGTTAATTTCTATATTTAATTTCAAAATTTCATTCCGGGTGGCGGCATCATGCCACCTGGCATCCCACCTGGCATACCGCCGGGCATCATGCCCGCCATGCCTTTTTTACCCATCTTCTTCATCATCGTACTCATCTGCTGATACTGTTTGAGCAGACGGTTGACATCTTGCACGCTGGTCCCGGAACCCGCAGCAATGCGTTTCCGGCGTTTGGCGTTCAGTAATTTCGGATTGCGCCGTTCTTTAAGCGTCATTGATAAGATGATCGCTTCCTGGCGCGCGATCATTCTGTCATCAATATTGGCTTCGGCAATTTGCTTTTTCATTTTTCCGGCACCCGGCAACATGCCCATCAGGCCGCCGAGATCGCCCATTTTCTTCACTTGCGCCAGTTGTTCCTGCAGGTCTTCCAAGGTGAATTGCCCTTTCATCGCCCGCTTGGCTATTTTCTCGGCTTTTTCCTGGTCAACCACCTCGGCGGCTTTTTCAACCAGGCCGACGACATCGCCCATGCCGAGAATGCGCCCGGCAATCCGTTCCGCTTGGAAACTTTCCAGCGCATCGAGTTTTTCACCGACACCCATGAGCTTGATCGGGCAGCCGGTTACCGAACGCATCGACAGCGCCGCACCACCTCTGGCATCACCATCGACGCGGGTCAGCACAATACCGGTAATACCGATTTTCTCGTTAAATTCCTTAGCGACATTGACTGCATCCTGACCGGACATCGCGTCAGCCACCAACAGCGTTTCAGCCGGCGCAACTAAGTTACGGATTTCAGCGACTTCGCTCATCAGCGCCTGATCAATCGCTAAACGGCCGGCGGTATCGAGAATAACCACATCGAAGCCTTCACGTCGGCCGGTATCCATGGCGCGCTTGGCGATGCCAACCGGCTGTTCGCCGAAGACCGAGGGCAGGCTTTCAACTTCAGCCTGTTTGGCGAGCTGCGCTAATTGTTCCTGAGCAGCCGGGCGGGCGACGTCGAGCCCGGCGACCAAAACTTTCTTGCGATCGCGGTTTTTAAGACGTAGCGCCAATTTTCCGGTCGTCGTGGTTTTACCTGAACCCTGCAGGCCGACCATCAGGATCGGCACCGGGGCCGCAGCGGCCAAGTTTATTTCCGCATCTTCAGGGCCCAGCATTTCGATCAGGTGATCATTAACCACTTTGATAACCATCTGGCCGGGCGTAACGCTTTTAAGAACGTCATGACCAACGGCTTGTTCCTTAACGCCATCGATAAATTCTTTGACTACTGGAAGCGCGACATCGGCTTCAAGCAAGGCTACCCGAATTTCACGCATGGCGTCAGATACGTCAGACTCGCTGAGCGCGCCCCGCTTTCTTAAACGATCAAAAATATCGCCAAACTTATCGCTTAAACCGTCAAACAATATTCATTCCTAAACAACCAAGCAAAAAACGCCAGTGCGCGAAACTCGCGGACTGGCGGCGCCCCCTCACCAACCCATTATATTATTGGGTGGATAATTCAATTGGAGACGTCACAAAGATAGTCTTCTTCGTAAGGGCGCGGACTTTATGGTGGGCTGCCGGGTAAGTCAAGCCTCCAAACGATTCTCTATTTAGGGCTGAAATGGTATTCCCGAAGCGTTGATCAAACAATATTTCTAACGAATAATTTCGTATCGAATTATCTACTCTTTGCCCTTCCGCAATATTGGGCAAAATTACATTCTAAAAATTAGAAGGTCCTTAAATACTACCAAATTTGACCACTATTTTTACATAATATATTATGCGTTTCTACTTGAACTAGACTTAAATAAAACTATATATTTTGTGAGTTTAATTATCAAAACATGATCTGATGTGCAGGTTTACATCAACACCTTTTCGGTTTGTACTTATTTGTTTTGCGGTTTAGAATTATTAAATACTAAA
>JABIIH010000131.1 GCA_018649245.1 Rhodospirillaceae bacterium
CCAATACGCCGTCCCGCACCCAGCTGGAACTGATCGATGATCTGCAGCCGACGATCTGGATGGGCATGCCAAGTTACGGCCTCCATCTGGCCAATCTGGCAGAGGAAATGGATATCGATCTTGCGGGCGGCAAGGTGCGGAAAGTCATTGTCGGCGCCGAAGCCTTGTCGGCAGCCAAGCGGGAAAAGCTGGAACGCAGCTGGGGCGCCGAGGTTAATGATTTCTTTGGCATGACCGAGATCGGCATTTTGGGCGCTGACAGCGAAGTTCATGAGGGCTTCCATATCTGGACCGATCAAGCCTTGTTCGAGGTTGTCGATGAAAATACTGGACTTCCAGTGCCCGAAGGCGAAGAGGGCCTGATGGTCATCACGCCGCTCTTTTGTAATACCTCAACGCCGTTCCTGCGCTGGAGTTCCGGTGATATCGTCCGCATTTCAAATGAGACCTCGCTGGAGGGGCCGTTTTCAATTTTTCCAGTGATGAAGCATGCCAACCGGACGGTCGGCTTTGCTAAAATCCGCGGCATCAATATCAATCATACTGAATTTGAAGATTTCATGTTCCGGTTGCCGGAGATCAATGATTTCAAAGTTGAGTTTACGGCGACCGATGGCTTGGATGATTTGGTGGTATTTATTGAGGTTGACCGTAAGTCCGATGCCGATCAGGCGGCGGTAGCGCTGGCGGAAAGTATCCGCGACTTGTTTGAGGTCCGCCCGGTGATCGAAGTTTTAGAAACCGGCACGTTGGCGAAAGAATTTGAAGCGAGTGTCAAAGCGCCGCGCTTTGTTGATAAAAGAAACCAATAAAACAGGGAATTAAATTATGAGATTACTGTATTTTGATGATTACCGGCTGGGTGTGTTAGATGGCAGTGACGTCATCGACGTATCCGATGTGGTACAGGATATTCCGCACCGTGATCAACTGGACATCATGGCTGGGTTGATTGCTGATTTCGGCAACTATCAGGCCAAACTTGAAAAAGCGGTATCGAACGGTGAAGCCATCCCGCTGGCATCTGTTCGTATTCGCCCGCCGCTGCCACGACCGGTAAACATTGACTGTATGGCGGTTAATTACATGGAAGACGGTACTCGCGATGAGCCGGCGCCAATCAACGCCTTTCATAAATCACCCTCCGGCATCATCGGCCATGAAGATACCATGGTGTTGCAGGATATCCCGGCGACCATATTTGAAGGTGAAGCAGAGCTTGCGGTGATCATCGGCAAACGCGCCAGCAATGTAAGCGCGGCGGAAGCCATGGATTACGTCTTTGGCTACACCAATTTTATTGATGGCTCGGCGCGTGGTCTGCAGCCGCCGGGCAGTAATTTTTTCTTTATGATGAAATCCCGGGAAACTTATGCGCCGCTTGGCCCCTATCTGGTGACTAAAGATGAGATTGCCGATCCGCAGAAGCTGCAGATAAAGCTCTCGGTCAATGGCGAGGTTAAACAGAACTTCAATTCCGATGATATGGCGCATTCAATCACGCGCTGCATCGAATGGGCCAGTTCGATCCACACCCTGGAGCCTGGTGATATTTTGGCCAGTGGCACCAATCACCGGGGACTGAATGCCTTTCAGGATGGTGATGTGGTTGAGCTTGAGTGCGAAGGGCTGGATGTCTTGCGAATCCATATTCAAGATGATCTTAAGCGGGTTTGGTCGCGGGAAACCCGGCTGGACCGCCAGGAGCAGGGCTTTAATCCACCCTACGCGCCCCAATTATCCGGGAAATATACGCCGGAGTGAGGTAGCGTCGTTTGATATGAGGTGCAGATGAAACTGACATTTTGGGGTTTTATCCAAATTGCGGTGTTGAGCATTTCAGCGGTAGTACAGGCTGACGAACTTTTTGAAGTACCAACCCGTCCCGGGGTCACGGTAAGAACATCGATTATTGTGCCGGATAAGCCCAAAGCCGTCGCCGTGCTCTTCGCCGGAAGTCATGGCACCATTAAAATTCGGGTAGATGGAACCATTGCCAGTCAGGGCAATTTTCTTATTGCCGCACGGCAGCAATTTGCCAAACGCCAGGTAATTGCTGTTGCTATCGATGCCCCCTCAGATCAAATTAGAGACTATGGCAACATGCAATATGGCTTTCGGGAAAGCTCCGATCATGTCACGGATATTGGTCTGGTCATCGCTGCCTTGAAGCAAAGATTTCAGCTGCCGGTATGGCTGGTCGGTACCAGTCGGGGCACGACCTCGGTAGCTTACGCCGCTTCTAAACTTCAAAAGAATAAACCGCATGGCATCGTTTTGACGTCGTCGATGAATGTAGATAGTCGGAAAGGCGGCAATTTGTTGCGTATGGAATTGGCAAAAATAGTTGTGCCGGCATTGGTGGTTCATCATAAGGACGATGGTTGCAGGGTGACGACCTTTCTTGGCGCCGAGCAGATCACACGGCGTTTGGTCAATGCACCGGTAAAGAAATTAATGGCGTTTGAAGGTGGTAAAACTGTGTCAGATCCGTGTGGGCCAAAAGCGCACCATGGCTATCTCGGGCAGCGCGGTAAAGTCGTCAAAGAGATTGTTGCTTGGATGCTGGCCCATCAATAGTGTCCTTGGCTTAATCCTGATTCAGCCCATCGATCAGTTTTTTCAATTTTGCTAAATTTCGTTTGCCGATTTTTTCGGCATATTCTACTTCGATTTCCGCTTTAATCTTGTCAGCGGCTTTAAGAAATTTTTGACCCCGCCTGGTGTATCGTACCAAGTGGGCGCGCCCGTCCTCAGGATCGGACACCCGCTCAATCAGCCCCAGCTTTTCCAATTCATCCAGGAATTGACCTACCGCTTGCTTGGTCAAACCGGCGCGCTCGGCAAGTTGAATTTGGCGGACGCCAGTGGAGCGATCCAGATGGCCTAGAACATTGGCGAGGGCAAAAGTAATGCCGGGAAAGCCAGCTTCCTGGAGGCGCGCGACAAAAATCGCGGTCCAATTGCGGCTCGCCTGCCAAAGTTGCCAGCCAATATGATGCGGAAGATCGTTGGTCATATCATCCTTTAATAAAGCAGCTTGACTAATAAGTCACTGCGTAATAGATTGCTTTAATAGTAAAGTAACTTGACTAAATAATCAATTATGAAAAGGAATTGTCAGATGAACATGCGCACCCAAACCGATAAAGATTTAAAATCAATCCGCCAGGTCATTGAAGACTACGCGGCAGGAGCCGACCGTCGGGATATCAGCAGGCTTGAAAAGGCCTTCCACGATGACTTTCGGGTGATCGCCCTAACTGGTGAGGGAGTCCAAAATCTGGATAAGCAAACCTACCTTGATCTTATTCGCGGTGAGAAAATCGGCGGCGTTGAGCGTCAGTTAGAGATCGAGTGGATAACCTCAAAAAATGACACCGCGCGGGCGGAAATAAGGCTTAAAAGCCCAGCCGTGACGTTTCATGATGATTTAAGTTTTATCAAAGATCAGCAGGAATGGCGGATTGTCAATAATGTGACCCAGGTTGTACCGGTGTAACGGGTTAAATGATTAGGCGGCTGCAGCCTGCAATCTTTGCGGCTGGCCGCTGCGGCGAATATGCATATAGAAAAATGCCAGAATGGCTAAATTAATAACGCCTGCGATACTGCCAATGGCAAAGGACCAGACATAATCGCCGGTCATATCAAAGGCGATGCCGCCTTGCCAGCCGCCCAGCCCCATGCCGATCCAGCCGGTCGCACCGACTACTGACATGCCGCGGGCGAGAAAACCAGCCGGTATCATCATGCGGACACAGACCAGGAAGGACGCCATAACGCCCGAGAAAGCGAGGCCAAAAGTCATCGCCAGAGCATAGATTAAAATCGTATTTTGGACATGCGGGAACAGGAAAATGACCGCTGTTTGCAACACCGACATGCAAATATAACTTTGCAAAGCGCCTATATGATCGGCCAGTTTGCCCCCCAACACGCGTCCGAAAGCGCCGGTTATCATCAGCACAAAGAAGACCGTTACCGCACTATTTGGTGACATTCCCTTATCCGTTAAGAGTGGCACCAAATGAACTATTGGCACCGCCATGGCGATACAGCAGAACACAACTGCCGTCGCTATCCAGGCGACAACCACCATCGGTGACAAAGGAAAAGCAGTACCGTCGCGCTGCCTTGGCGCTTCGTGTGATTGCGCCGATTGCCGCCGCGGTGAATCCCGCACGAATAAGGCGATTGGGATGGCCAGGATGATATAGGCGATACCCAAGGTCCAATAAGCGGTCTGCCAATCATGTTGATTAATGAGATAGCGGACAATCACCGGTACGGTACCTTGGCCGACGGCGCCACCGGCAACTGACAAGCCGATTGCCAGACCGATATTGCGGGTAAACCAGAGGCCGACATTGGCATAAAGCAGCCCGGTCACCGTGGCATGGCCGAAGGCGCCAAACAGGAAATAATAAAAATAAAATTCAACAATGCTGTCCATGGTGCTGAGCAGCAACAGCGGAAAGCCTAATACAATTGCGCCGAACAGGACGAACCGCCTGGTACCGTAACGATCGGCGAGAAAGCCCCAAAAAATACCAGTCGCCGCGGTCGCCAGGGTGATCGCCGAATAGCCGAAGGACAGGCTGGCGCGTGACCAGCCGAACTCGGCCTCGAGAACTTTCAAAAAAACACCGACTGATGACAGCACGCCAAAGGATATCGCGCTGAGGGTGAAAGTGATGAAAACCATCACCCAGCCATAGGCTTCGCTTTCGGTGAATTTTACGTCGGATAAATTATTTTGCATGGAGGCCTTACTAGGACGTAAGACGGGCTTTATCAAGCAGCGTTTAGCGGCAGCACTTTCAACGTCCGCATAAATATCTGCAGACCGTAATGAAAGGCGATAAAGGCGCCGAGCTCCATGATTTCTGGCTCACTATAAAAAGTTTTGCCGAGATCATAAAACGCCGTATCGACTTTGGTTGGCTCGGTATACATCAGCTTGGCATAGGTGAGGGCCCATTTCTCGGCCTCACTAAACTGATCGTCGTTTTCGAAATCACCACAGCCAGCTTCGATGCGTGCTTCCGTGAGCCCAGTATCGAGCGCTTTTTTTGACCGGAGCGAACCAAAATATTCATCTTTGGCCAGCCGCGCCAAGCGCACCCGGATAACTTCTTTTAAGCCATGATCGACATTGCCGAGGGCATGAGACTGGTACATGGCATCAAACAAGGCTTCGGCGTAGCCCGGTGCATGAGCCATGATCTGCAAAAACAAACTATCTGGCACCATGAGTTCCTGAGCTAACTCGAGGCGGGTCTGGAATTTTTCCGGATCAAGCTGATCGAGCGGAACAGGTTCAATAATTGCCATTTTTTTTACTCCGCTGCACTATCGGCAGCACCATCAAGGGCCCGCTGCATGGCGCCTTGGGTGTGCGAAACCGGTTTGTCGCCATAGATGCGGGCCGATTCTTCCTGGTCGACCAAACGGCCATCGGGGGTGAACATCGGATAAAATCCGAGCGTGCCGAACCAGGTGTGGTAGCCGATGTTAAAACCGATGAAAACGCCGAGCTCGACGATTTCTTCGGTCGAGTAATGTTGTTTCAGCTCATCATAAAAGGCTTCATCAATGGCATCCGGATCGGTATCCATCAGCTCGGAATATTTAAGCGCGATCTTCTCCGCCTCGGTGAAGTTATCCGAGGCCGTGTAATTGTCGATGCCGTCGTCGATCATCTCTTCGGTTAATCCCTGCTGCTTCGCCGAAGCAGACCGGACATTGCCTCAATAATTACAATCGGCGGTGCGCGACAACTGGACGCGGATGATCTCTTTCAGCTTGTGATCGACGGCACCGGTATTAAAGACCGTGCCCCAGGCAAAATACATCGAGGCCGAAAGCTCCGGATTGTGACCGAGCATGGCGTGAAAGGCTGGATCAGGAGCTTTATGGCGCAGGCTTTTTTTAATAAAGCCGCCCAGCTTGGTTTTCTTAAGCTCTTCAATATCGAGCATGGTGATGTTAGGCATGATAGTCCTCAGCGCGTTAATTTCTTTGGCTTAAATCTAAATCCGTTCGCCCGGCTTTACCAACAGAAAATCGTCACAGTTTGGTGTGCGGGGGTTCCACATGGTGCGTCGTAAAAAAGGAGACACGTATCAAGTACATGTCCCCCTAATTAAAACTAAAATAAATATTAGTGCAGCCTACTCCAGCGGCACCATGTTGTATTTGGCGAGGATGGATTTTTTGAGCGCGTCGTCCTGCTGCTGTTCTTCGCTGAGGTTACTCATTTCCTCGAACTGGCCTTCCTGATTGCCCGGGCCGAAAATGCAGATCATTTCGCAGCCTTCCTCGGACTTAACTTTGTGCGGCGTGCTGGGCGGAATATGAATGGTGTGGCCCTTGACCGCCTCGACCACCTCATCACCGACTTCCCAGCGCGCACTACCCGAGACCATGTAGAAAGTTTCGAAATCCTTGGCGTGCATGTGGCGGCGGGATTCAAAGCCCGGCGGACATTTTTCCTCGCAGATTTCATAGGTGCCGTTGGTATCGGCGGAATGAACCTTCACCGTCATATCGTTCATGCGTTTGAAAATACGGCCGCCGCCGGGTTCGATTATTGGCATGTTGTTACCCCTTTATCTTTTTTTATTAACTTTGGTTTTCTGGAAAATTTTCGACCCAAATAGTGTTGTGTTTGGCAGCAACGGCGGCGCCGGTTTCAAAATCGGCCCGTTCATCCGGGGTCAATGCTGTCATATCTGCAAACATCGCTTCGGTAGTGCCGGGGCTGTAAACCATCAGCACGCGAACGCCATCATCACCGGCGATCATTTGATGCGGCACGCCCGGCGGAATATGGATCAGATCGCCGACTTTGCCTTCGTGTTTTTCTTCGCCGAGCAAAAATGTCGCACTGCCTTTCAAGACATAAAACGTCTCGTGGCTGACCGTATGCATATGCGGGCGTGAGGCGAAGCCGGCCGGGCAGCGTTCCTCGCAGACTTCGTAAGAGCCTTCGGTATCACCGGCAGTGACTTTAACGAACATGTCGTTGGCGCGCTCGTAGAGATTACCGCCATCGCCGTCCAGAGTTTTTGCTTTAGCCATTTTCTTTCTCCCCATCTGTTTAATCTATAATGCTTCTTAAAGTGACACTAGCGGACTGGCTTTGTTGCAGCTTTTGCCAAGGAACGCTTCAAGAAACCTTCTGCTAACAGCTTAATCCCAGGACTGCGTTAAGACAAATCCAATTTTGAAATTTTTCGTGAACACAAAAAAGCCCAGCCTCTTTAAGAGACCGGGCTTTTTGAATAAGCGTGTAACGGCTTAGTTTTCGAGCACGTCTTTCGCCAGTGTCGAAAATTCTTCGTCTTTCATCAGGCGCTTGTGGACCAAGCCCCATTCTTTGACGGCCATCAGAACTTCCATGGCTTGTTCTTCGGATGCCTGGATTTGGAATTTATCCAGCCAATGTTTGCAGTTATCGATGCCGGAGCCTTTACCCATCACAGCTTCCGGTTCAGCTTGGCCAACCAGGCTTGGGCGGAACGGCACGACTTCGGTTTGATCTTCATAGCCGCAGTTGAGCAACCACGTAGCGATGATACCGGATTCAACTTTAAACAAATTATCGCCAACGATTGGACGGTTCGACAGGATCGGAATGTTTGAAATCTCGGCCACCATATCGGCGAGCGATTTGAAATTCTCGGTTTTGATGCCGATGTCGATATTATAGAGACATTTCAGCGCCATTACCGTTTCTTCCATCGGCACGTTACCGGCACGTTCGCCGACACCCAGCACGGTGGATTGGATAACTTCAACGCCTTCAGATAGCGCCATAATGGTATTGGCGATACCCATGCCAAAGTCCATGTGGAAATGCGCTTCGAGCGGAATATCCGGGAAGCGGTTTTTCATGGTGCGGACAAAGAATTGCATGGCGTGGATTGAGGTGGCGCCCATGGTATCAACCAAAGCAAGGCCGTCCATATGACCTTCTTTGCCAACCCGTTCAATCAGGTCGCAGACCCAGACGAGATCAGAGCGGGTGAAATCGATTGGGAAAAAGACAACTTCGAGACCTTGATCGCGGGCATAAGACGTCGACTCGATTGAAAGGTCAATGGCCCGGTCTAATTCCCAGCGATAGCCTTTTTCGATCAGATGCGGGCTCGCCGGTACTTCCATAATGACGCCTTTAACACCGGAATCGACAGCGCGTTTAACGTCATCAACCATGCAGCGGGCGAAAGAATAAACTTTCGGTCCAAAATCTGTTCTTTTAGCCAGTTCGGCAACGACTTTGGCATCGTCTTTGGAGACCACCGGCATACCGGCTTCAAGGCGATGCACCCCGACTTCCGCCAGGCCTTCGGCAATCCGCATTTTGTCATCATAGTTATAAGCAACACCGGCTTGCTGTTCACCGTCACGCAAGGTCACATCATGAATGATAATATTTTCTGGAAATTTCCAATCTTTGGTGACTTCCGGATCGAAGTTCCACGGGCTGGTGAAAAATCCTTCTTGTTTCCAAGGTGTGTCTGTCATCTAAAAAATCCTCCTAAAGTTTCCCCCCGTAGCCTTGAAGAAATTCAAGCGCTGCGGATATTTTGAATTCCGTTATTCCGGCAGGAAATTACCCCGTCTTATATAAGACTACCGCCAGAATTCGCGGACCATACGTAACGATGTTAAGCCTGTCAAACCGTCAAATAGCGGGGCAGGGATGCCAATATCGGGTAACTAATTACAATCCCAAACTATGGGATTATACGGCGGTAAAGCCGCCATCAATCAACAGATCAGAGCCTGTCATAAAGGACGATTCATCGCTCGCCAGGAACACCGCACCGGGTGAGATTTCATCCGGCCGGCCCAGGCGTTCAAACAGGGTGAAATTGTTCTGCCGGGCATGTTCGGCGCTGTCGAAGTTGCTGACATAACGGTCGGTTTCAATCGGTCCCGGTGACAGCGCATTACAGCGAATGCCCTGCTTGGCATGATCAAGCGCAATGGCGCGGGCCATATTGATGAGACCGCCTTTGGCGCCGCAATACCAGGGACGGCCCGGGCGCGCCACCCGGCCCAATTGAGAGGCCACCAAAATGATCGAACCACCGCCGTCTTTTTCCATCTCCGGGATGGCGTGTTTGCAGAACAAAAACGAGCTGTTGAAATTAACATCCATCAGCCGGCGCCAATCATCGGCATCGATCTCGGTCAGCGGTACATAGGGGATATCGGCGATGGCGTTCGAGACCAGCACATTGAGCCCGCCGAAACTATCGACCGCCGTTTTTACTGCCGCTTCAGCGCTGGCTTCTTCGGCAACATCGGCTGTCATTGCCACGGCCTTGCCGCCAAGCTCGGTAAGCTCGTTGACAGTTTCCCGGACGGTCTCTTCATTGATGTCGAGGCAGAGCACGGCGGCTCCTTCCTTGACGAAATCAACGCAGATGGCGCGACCAATGCCGCCGCCGGCGCCGGTGACAATCGCTTTTTTGTTTTCTAAGCGCATAAATCTTCCCCACTTATTATTTTTCCAATGGACCCGTTTTACCAATGTTTTAAATGGAGCCTTCTGCTTTTAAAAGAAATAACTTTGTGATCATATATCTTCATGATGAAAATCGCCGTTCTCGCCACGCTCGACAGTAAATCTGAGGCCGCCGCTTATATGTGCGAAGTCTTGCAGGGCCTTGGGGTTGAGCCCTGGCTGATGGATCTCTCGCTGATGCCTCATGACAAACCGGGGGCCGATATCGGCGGTGAGGCGCTGGCAAAGAAAGCGGGCGCGACCTGGGCCGGCATTGGCGAAATGGAACGGGCCGCCGCCGGTGAAACCATGATCAAAGGCGGCACCCAGGCCTTGGTCGAAGCTTACCAGGCAGGCGAGGTATCCGGCGCCATCGGTGTTGGCGGGGCCAATGGCTGCACTGTTTTCTGCGGTATGATGCGGGCTTTGCCGGCTTTGTTCCCGAAAGTTATGGTGACCCCCGTTGCCGCGACGGCCGCCGTGCAATGGTATGTCGCCGAAAGCGATATCGCCATGTATCCGACCATCAGTGACATTGTCATGAACCGCATCACCAAGGCGGTGATGGAAAACGCCTGCTATGCGGTTAATGGTATGGCCGAAGCCTGGGAAAAGCGGAAATCCGAGCAAGCAGACGAGCCACCTTTAATCGGTGTCTCATCTTTCGGCAATTTACAGAAATGCGTTGACCGGGTAACCGAGAGCTTGGAGGCGGCAGGCTTCGAAGTCATGCATTTTCACGCCTCCGGTCCGGGCGGCAAGGCGCTCGAAAACTTGGCGGGCCAAAAAGAACTGGCGGGTGTGATTGATATTACGACCTCCGAGCTTTGCGATATTCTCAACGAAGGCGTTTACCGCACCGGTGATAACCGGCTCACTCAAGCGGGTGCGGCGGGATTGCCGCAAGTCGTTGTGCCGGGCGCCATTGATCACACCAATTGGTGGGTCGGCGAGTGCCCGGAGCGCTTTCATGACCGCGAGTTTTATCAATACAATGTCGAAATACTATTGATGCGGACCAACGCGCCAGAAATGACCGAGCTCGGCGACATGGTGGCGGAGCGCCTGAACGGAGCCAAAGGCCCGGTGACGGTGATGATCCCCACCCAAGGTTTTAGCCAGCACATCATCCGCAAAACCCAAAATATAGATGGTAAGGAAATCGGCAATTGGCTGCAGCCTGAAACCGATCAGTGTTTTACCGACGCCGTCAAAGCCAAGCTCACCAGCGGCGAGGTTAAAGAGTTCGACCTGCATATCAATGACGAAGCCTTTGCCGACGCCTGTGTCGATGAGTTCTTAGAGCTCATGAAACAAGCATGACCAGCATCCCGACAAAATCCTTTGAAACCGATGTCTTGATTGTCGGCGGTGGGGCAGCCGCCACCTTGGCAGCCTTTGAATGCGCCGAAGCCGGCGTGCGCTCCATCCAGGTGACCAAAGGCCGGGCGACCAGCGGCACCACGACCGTGGCCCGCGGTGGTTTTGCTGCCGCCATGGGACCGGACGATAGCCCCGAACTGCATCTCGCTGAAATTCTTGAGCATGGTGGTGAGCTGATCGATCCTGAACTCGCTGCTGTCTGGACCCGCGATATTGTCGAAGTCGTCAATGATCTGGAATCTTGGGGCACGGATTTTGTCAAAGATGATACCGGCGCGCTTGATCTTAAATCCTTCCCCGGCCACAGCCAGCCCCGAGCCGTGCATCATTATGACACCACCGGCAATATGTTGACCAAGGCGCTGTCGGCAAAACTCCGCAGCGATGACCGCATCGAAAAACATTCTCTCACCTCGATCGTAGATCTGGTTAAAGAAGGTGAGCGCGTCATTGGCGCCTGGGGTGTTGAGTACGGTACCGGCACGCTGGTTTCTTACGCAGCGAAAGAAGTTATTCTCTGCACCGGTGGCGGCAGCGGGCTGTTTTATGTCAACGATAACCCGCCGCAGGTCACCGGTGACGGTTATGTGCTGGGCTACCGGGCAGGAGCGCCGCTTCTCGGCATTGAGATGATTGATTTTCAGGCGATGTGCTGTTCACCGGAGGAATTGTTTGGCTTTGCGCCACATCCGACCGGCTTTATCAATGCCGGTGCCGTCTTTAAAAACCAGGACGGCGAGGAGTTTTTGAAGCGCTATTACCCGGAGACAGCCGAGCAATCGACCCGTGCTGAGGTGATCCTGGCCATGGCCCGGGAAATTCATGCCGGCCGCGCTGGGCTCACCGGCGGCATCTTTATGGACGCGACCCATGTGCCGCTCGAAACCATCGAGCAGATGATCCCGCATGTTTATAAAACCTGCCTCCATCGCGGCATTGATATCACCAAGACACCGCTTGAGGTTGCCCCCGGCTCTCATACCTGGCTGGGCGGGCTTAAAATTGACATTGACGGCAAAACACCTGTGCCGGGACTTTGGGCGGCGGGGGAGACCGCGGGGGGCATTCACGGCGGCAACCGTATCGGTGGCTCGGCCCTCTCGGCATCGCTGGTCTTTGGCCGCCGCGCCGGCAAGGCAGCTTCGGAATTGGTGGCTAAAAGCGATGCGCCTGCACCGGTCACCATCCCGGCTGATGCCGCCG
>JABIIH010000272.1 GCA_018649245.1 Rhodospirillaceae bacterium
ACGAAGGCCGCGGTTATGTGCTCCGCCGCATCATGCGCCGCGCCATGCGTCGTGCGCATTTAATGGGCTGTGAAGACCCGCTATTGTTTAAATTGGTGCCGACCTTGGTGCAGCAAATGGGCCAAGCTTTTCCGGAACTCACCCGCGCTCAGGCCTTGATCACTGAAACCTTGGAACTCGAAGAAAATCGCTTCAAACGAACGCTGGACCGTGGTCTTGGCTTGCTAGAAGAAGAAACTGAGAAACTATCGTCTGGTGGCGAATTGCCGGGCGAGGTGGCCTTTAAACTTTATGACACCTACGGCTTTCCGCTCGATCTGACCCAGGACGCGCTGCGCGGGCAGGGCTACAGCGTTGATCTCGATGGCTTTAATACCGCGATGGAAAAACAGCGGGCCGATGCCAGAGCCGCCTGGTCAGGTTCAGGTGATGCGGCGACCGAACAAGTCTGGTTTGATATCCGGGAAAAAACCGGCGCGACGGAATTTCTCGGCTATGAAGTCGAAAGTGCGGAAGGCCAAATTACGGCTTTAGTTGTTGACGGCGAAGTCGTCCAAGAAGCTGCTGATGGTTCCGAAATCGCGCTCATTCTTAACCAAACGCCATTTTATGGCGAGTCCGGTGGCCAGGAAGGTGATACCGGCGTGATTTCGATTGAAGGTGGCGCTACCGTCGTCATCACCGAAACGCAAAAGAAACTCGGCGATCTTCATGTTCATCTCGGCACTCTTTCCGGCGGCAGCCTTAAAGTCGGTGATGACGCCCAATTGGCCGTTGATCATGAACGCCGCTCGGCACTTCGCGCCCACCATTCGGCAACCCATTTGCTACATGCCGCTTTGCAGAACGAGTTGGGTGAACATATCGCACAGAAAGGCTCACTGGTAGCTGGGGAGCGCTTGCGTTTTGATATCTCACACCCGAAAGCCATGACAACAGAGGAACTTTCCACCATCGAGGATCAGGTCAATATTCAAGTACGCGACAATAGTGAGGTCACGACCCGGCTGATGACCCCGGATGAAGCGATTGAAGCCGGCGCCACGGCCTTGTTCGGTGAGAAATACGGTGACGAAGTCCGGGTTGTCAGCATGGGTTCTTTTGGGGGCAGCACAGGTGGTAACGAGGCTTATTCAACCGAGCTTTGTGGCGGCACGCACGCCCGGCGCACCGGCGATATCGGTTTGTTCCGCATTGTTTCCGAAAGTGCGGTGGCGGCCGGCGTACGCCGCATTGAAGCTGTCACCGGAGCAGCGGCCCAAAGCTACATTGCTGACGAAGCCAAAGCATTGAGCGATACGGCAGCAGTTTTGAAAGTCTCGCCGGCTGATGTACCAGGCCGGGTCGAAAGCCTGCTTGATGAACGCCGTAAACTTGAAAAAGAAATCACTGAGCTCCGCCGGGAATTGGCAACCGGTGGTGGTGGCGGCAGCGCTTCTGACATCAAGGAAATTTCCGGCATTAAATTTGCTGGCAAAACTCTCGATGGGGTGCCGGCCAAAGACCTCAAAAGCCTGGCTGATGATCTTAAAGGTCAAGTTGGGTCCGGGGTCGTCGCTTTGATTAGTGTCAATGACGGTAAAGCCTCCCTGGTGGTAGGTGTCACCGACGATCTGGCCGAAAAATTAAGCGCTGTTGATCTTGTTAAGGTTGGCTCCGCTGCGGTTGGTGGTAAAGGTGGTGGTGGCCGACCCGATATGGCCCAGGCCGGTGGTCCCGATGGTGGCAATGCTGCTGCGGCAATCAATGCAATTGAAGAAGCGATTAGCGCTTCAGCGTAATTAATTCAAAGGATATTAAGATATGAAGTTTTCAGGCACCGATAATTATGTCGCGACCGAAGATCTAATGGTCGCGGTCAATGGCGCCATTGCCTTGGAACGCCCGCTATTGGTCAAAGGTGAGCCCGGCACGGGTAAAACCGTGCTCGCCCACGAAATTGCAGCGGCACTAGGCCGGCCCTTAATCGAGTGGCACGTCAAATCAACCACCAAAGCACAGCAGGGGCTCTATGAATATGATGCCGTCTCTAGGCTGCGGGATTCCCAACTGGGCGATGAGAAAGTCCACGAGATTTCCAATTATATCAAGAAGGGAAAATTGTGGGATGCTTTTGAGGCTGATGATTTACCGATTTTATTGATCGATGAAATTGACAAGGCCGATATCGAATTCCCGAACGATCTGCTGCTCGAACTGGATCGTATGGAGTTTCATGTTTATGAGACCGGTGAAACGATTAAGGCCCACCAACGCCCGATTGTGATTATTACTTCCAACAATGAAAAAGAATTGCCGGATGCCTTCCTGCGGCGCTGCTTTTTTCATTATATCGCCTTCCCGGATCAGGATGTTATGAGGGATATTATCGATGTTCATTATCCGGATATTCAGAAGAATTTGGTGCGGGAAGCGTTGAACGCGTTCTATGATATGCGCGATGTGCCGGGTCTCAAGAAAAAACCAACGACTTCTGAATTGCTTGATTGGATCAAGTTGCTGATGGTCGAGGATATCCCGCCGGAAGCGCTCCGTATGAAAGACGGCAAGGATATTATTCCGCCGCTTTATGGTGCGCTCTTAAAAAATGAGCAGGATGTTCATTTGTTCGAAAAGCTGGCTTTTATCAATCGCCAAGAAGGCAACTAATGGTGCGAAAAGGCTAAGTCATGTTTACTGATTTTTTTCTAACGCTTAGAGACGCCAAGGTTCCGGTATCGCTGCGGGAATATTTGACGCTGCTTGAGGCGATGGATAAAGGCGTTGCTGATTATCAAGTTGATAATTTTTATTATCTGGCACGCTCATGCTTGGTGAAGGATGAGCGTAATCTCGATAAATTTGATCAGGTCTTCGGTAAATGTTTTGAAGGTCTCGAATTTACCGCCGAAGAGGACATGGTTGCCGAAATTCCTGAAGAGTGGCTGCGCTCGCTGGCCGAACGCGTCATGACGCCGGAAGAAATGGCTGAGATTGAAGCTCTCGGTGGTCTTGATAAATTGATGGAAGAGCTGAAAAAGCGCCTGGAGGAGCAAGATGAACGTCACGAGGGCGGCAGTAAATGGATTGGTACCGGCGGCACTTCACCATTTGGCGCCAATGGCTATAACCCGGAAGGGGTGCGGATCGGTCAGGACAAAGGCCGTCATGGCCGGGCGGTTAAGGTTTGGGATAAACGCCAGTTTAAAAACCTGGATGATCAGATAGAGATTGGTACGCGCAACATTAAAGTAGCGCTTCGCCGGCTCCGCCGCTTTGCCCGCGACGGCGCGGCAACTGAGCTGGATTTGCCCGATACCATCCACTCGACCGCTAAAAATGCCGGCTTGCTGGATGTCAAAATGGTGCCGGAGCGCCATAATGCGGTTAAAGTCCTGATCCTGTTCGATATCGGCGGCTCGATGGATTACCATATTAAAACCTGCGAGGAACTGTTCTCAGCCGTCCGCAGCGAATTTAAGCACCTCGAATATTATTATTTCCATAATTGCCTGTATGAGCGGGTCTGGAAAAATAACGACCGGCGTCATGTCGACTCACTCATGACCTGGGACGTGCTGCATACCTATCCCGCCGATTATAAATTGATATTTGTTGGTGATGCGACCATGAGCCCGTATGAAATTTCCTATCCCGGCGGCAGTGTCGAGCATTGGAATGAAGAGCCGGGGGCAGTTTGGCTCAACCGTATTTTGGATGTTTACAGCCGTTCAATCTGGCTCAATCCGGTGCCGGAAGATTATTGGCAGGTCACGCCAACCATCCGCGAGATCAATCGTATGATGGGCGGACGCATGTTTCCGCTTACGCTTGATGGATTGGATCATGGAATGCGAGAACTTACCCGTTAAGGCTGGCGAGCTTAATCGAATAAAGCGTCTATTTCGGACTGGCTGATTGCTTCGTCTTGACGCTGAGGTCCATGGAGCAATTGCTCGTCCTCGGTTTTTTCTTCACCTTGAATGACAATTTTCTCCAATTCTTGTTTGCCCCAGGCTTCGATCAGCGATTCAACCCGGTCTTCAACATAGGTGAGTGATTTTACTACTTTAGATATTCTTTGGCCGGTCAAATCCTGAAATGAGCAAGCTTCAAACAAGCTTGAGTTAGAAGCTGAAATTTTATCAATTTTAGCCAGTGCATCTTCATCGCTTAGACTGGAGCGCAAATCGTCGAGCAAATCTTCATTCGCCTCAACCGCCACCATAATCTTGTCGGTGGCCGATTTCGTTGTTTCGACGATGGCATCCAATTGATCACTCATTTTTTCAAAACGATGCTCTTCATCCGCTGGATAATGAATGGCAGCGATTTCTTCGCGCACACGCTGCATATATTGAAATAGTCCTGCGAGTTCTTTTTTTAGGGGGGCTTCTTCTGAAAGATCTGTCATGTTCCATTCCGGCCTATATTAACGCATATAAAATTCTACCTCAGATCGAATAGTCAACTGACAATTCATCGCTTATCTTTAAATGGGGTCGTTTTTATGGGGATAAAGGTTTTATTTTGAATTAATTGCAATTTAGGTAAAATAATAAATAATAACAATGGGTTATACGAGTAGGCGGCAGGTGGCTTATTTGATTAATTTGGCCACTTTAACCGAGAATTAAATCGCTCAGTTTTTAGGCGAAATTTTAAATATTTTTTCTTTTGCCAGGGTGCGGAGCCGCTGTTTGGTATCCTCGCCCAAATCATCTACCAGTTTAGACTGAACTTTATGGACGGCCAGGGCCTTTTGAATGAGGGCCGCTCGTTCGGTTGGTGAAGAACCGGTTTTAAAATTGCCGGCCGCCAAATTTGCTTTGGCTTGATCGAGTTTCTCTTGTGCAGAGCTAATAGTGGATGCGGCGGCAACGGCACCGTCAAGCAATTCAACCTCTTCTTGGGATTCGCTGACAGGGTCTGCGACAGGCTTAGCAGCAGACTTTGCCGGCGCTGTCGTTTTTTTCTTTTTCTTGGCGCCCGATTTTTTCTTATTTTTAGCGGGCTTTTTTGATTTTGAAAAAATGCCAAACATATTTTTAATGATTTCCGTTATTTCCGTTTCCCGATCATAACCGAAAGATCACCGACCTGTCACTGTACCAATCCAGGCCAAATGTATAGGTGACTTTATTTAAAGTGACATGCTTAGAAAAATATCTATGCTGGCTCATATGAAACGAGAACGTGCAGCAAAAATAATATCTACTTTAGGTCCCTCAAGTACATCTCTGGAAGTAATTGCCAGTTTATTTGAAGCTGGCGCGGATGTCTTCCGCTTGAATTTCAGTCATGGCAAGCATGCGGAGCACAAAGAACGCCTCGATATTATCCGTAAAATTGAGACGGAATTTGATCGGCCGATTGGTATTATTGCCGATCTTCAGGGCCCCAAAATTCGTGTCAGTAACTTTGTTGATGGTAAAATTGAGCTTGAAAATGGCGCAAAGTTTACACTTGATTCGGATCAGGACACGGATGGCGATCAAACCCGAGTATCGATATCAAACCCCGAAATTTACCCATCTTTAGAACCAGGCGTTGAACTTTTGCTCGATGACGGCAAGTTAAAGCTGGTGGTCGAGCAGAATAACGGCGATTCGGTTGATACCAATGTGCTGATTGGCGGCACCCTCTCCAATCATAAGGGAATTAATATACCCGGTGCGATTTTGCCGATGTCGGCGTTAACTGAAAAGGACCGGAACGATCTTCAATTCGCACTTGATATCGGCGTTGATTGGATTGCGCTTTCTTTTGTGCAGCGGCCCGAAGATGTTGCCGAGGCGCGTGGTTTAATTAGAGGTCGTGCGGGTGTATTGGCCAAAATGGAAAAACCGTTAGCGATTGAACATCTCAAGCAGATCGTTGAATTAGCAGATGCTATTATGGTGGCCCGTGGCGATCTCGGCGTTGAAGCGCCGCCGGAAGATGTGCCGGGCCTGCAAAAGAAAATTATCCGCCGGGCCCGCTCCGAGGGCAAACCGGTCATCGTCGCGACTCAAATGCTGGAAAGCATGATCAATTCGCCGACGCCGACACGGGCGGAAGCATCGGATGTTGCGACGGCGGTTTTTGATGGTGCCGATGCGGTTATGCTGTCGGCCGAAACCGCAGCCGGCGAATACCCGCTTGAGGCGGTATCGATAATGGACCGGATTATCCGCAGCGCTGAGCAGGATGATCATTATAAATTATCGAATATCCGGGAGCGCCGACAAACTCGGGGCACAGATGCTGATGCCATCACAGCGGCTGCAAAACAAGTCGCCCAGACACTGGATGCAGCTGCGATCGTGACTTTCACGACAACTGGCTCCACGACGTTGCGGGCGGCGCGCGAACGGCCCACAGTGCCTATTTTAGGCCTGACACCTAATGTCGGAACGGCCCGGCGGCTGGTGCTGACCTGGGGTGTTCACCCGGTGGAGACCTCGCATTTCACTGAATTCAACGATGTGGTGAATTGTGCCACTGATGTTGCGGCCAAGGAAAAATTCGCCACGCCAGGCCAGCGTCTCATCATTACTGCTGGTGTGCCCTTTGGTACGCCGGGTACAACCAACGTTTTGCGCATTGTCTGGGTAGAATAGTATCCTTTAGGTGCCTGGCTTGACGGGCCAACAATCCTGCGGCACAACGCCTTAATGATCACTCAGCTCTTTTCAATTATTGCTCCGGTGTTTTTCGGCGCTGCCTTTGGCTTTGTTTGGGCGCGGCTGGATAAACCCTTTGACGCCGAATTCGTGACCTCAATGGTGTTTAACTTGGGTACCCCATTACTGGTGTTTTCTACCTTAACCAGATTGAACACCGACCCCCAGGTTTTTGCCGATTTGGCTATTGTCGTTGTTGTGGCGGTGTTCTCATTTTGGCTGATTAGTTTTGCGGTATTGAAAATTGCACGGCTTGATTTACGAACCTATCTGGCGACAGTAATGATACCGAACACCGGTAATGTCGGGTTACCATTGAGCTTTTTGGCCTTTGGTGAAGAGGGCCTCGCCTTTGCGATCATTGTCTACACAATTGTAAGTTTGACCCAGTTTACAGTTGGCTTGGGAATCGCTGCCGGTTCATTCTCGCCAAAAGAATTATTAAAAAACCCGCTAATCTATGCCGTGTTAGCAGCGCTTTTAGTAATGGTTACAAAATATCAATTGCCAGATTGGCTTGCCAGCACCGCCCACATTTACGGTCAGTTTGCCATACCTATGATGCTGATAATGCTCGGTGTGTCCTTAGCAAAACTTAAAATCACCAGTTTCCCCCGCAATATTGCGCTGAGTTTGGTTCGATTTTCGATGGGCCTCGGCGTTGGCCTCGTGGTCAGCCATTTATTTGGCTTGGAAGGAACGGTTAGGGGCGTGTTTGTGCTGCAATGCGCCATGCCGGCAGCCGTATTTAATTACATGCTCGCCATGCGTTACAAAAACAATCCAGAAGAGGTGGCCGGTCTGGTTGTAACTTCTACCCTATTTGCTTTTGCCACCTTACCGTTTCTGCTGGCTTTCGTCTTGAAGCTCTAACCGCCACCATAAAGTGCGGCTAGCTGGTCACCGTATTTTTCATTAATCACGTGACGGCGCACTTTAAGCGTTGGGGTCATCATTTCATTGTCGACGCTAAACTCTTCTTCAATCAGTATAAACCGGCGCACCCGCTCAATCACCGAAAGATGTTCGTTAATCCGGTCGAGCGCTTCACTGATGTGTTTGCGAAAATCATCGTTACCGATGATATCGGCGAGATTAGCCGAACTGCCGGTCTCTTTTGACCATTCTTTGACAAAATCGCCATCAGGTACAATCAGGGCGACGAGATGTGGCCGCTTATCACCATAGACCATCGCCTGAGCGATTTCCGGCTCCAGCGTTATAAATCCTTCAACTCGTTGGGGAGATAGATTGTCGCCACCAGAGTTGACGATAATATCTTTCTTACGATCCGTAATTTGGATGTAATTATTATTATCCATATGACCAACATCACCGGTATGGAGCCAGCCATCTTTAATTACTTCATTGGTCGCTTCTTCATTTTGCCAATAGCCCTGCATCAGCAAATCGCCCCGCACCAGAATTTCGCCATCATCGGCGATTTTAACTTCGGTTTCAAACAGCGGCGGTCCGACGGTTTCCATCTTAACCAGCTTGGGCCGGTTGACGCTAATAACCGGAGCGGCTTCGGTTTGGCCATAGCCCTGCAAAAGATTTAGACCGAGAGCGGTAAAGTAGATGCCGATATCGGTGTTTAGTGGAGCGCCACCTGAAACTAAAACTTTTAGCCGGCCACCGAAATTACCGCGCACTTTGTCCCGCACCAACTTATCAACGATAATGTCGACAATCTTTTCTCGCATGCTCAAGCTGCCGGGATTTTCATATTTTTTAATACCAAGCTCGACGGCCTTGCCGAACAAAGTCTCTTTAAGCCCGCCAGCTGCCTTAACACCCTTAGAGATGCGGCCATGCATCAATTCATAAAGCCGCGGCACGGCGGTCATTATGGTTGGCTTTGCTTCGGCCATATTTTTGGAGAGATACTCGATACCTTCGGAAAAATAAATCTGGGCACCAATGAAAATCGGAAAAAACTGTCCGGCGGTGTATTCGTAGGAATGCGAGAGTGGTAGGAAAGAAAGAAAAACTTCATCATCCAAACCCAATTCTTGGATGGCGTCATAGGCGCCACGGCAATTATGCATGACCGCCCGATGCGGCAGCATCACACCCTTCGGCGCGCCACCGGTACCTGAGGTGTAGATGATGACTGCCGTATCCTCTCGCGAGACACTGGCCACATAATCGGCAATTGTATCTGGTTCAACCACACCTATTTCTCGGCCTTTTTCAACAACTGACGACCAGCTATGGATATCCGGGCCTGGTGATTGGCTTAAACCCAAATCTTCGACTGAAATAATAAAATTTACGGCGCCGGTTTGTGTCGCTGCCGGCACCAGCCGCTCGCCCAGGCTTTTGGTTGAAACAATGGCGCCTTTGGCACCACTGTTGGAGAGAATATGAGAATGGTCGTTGACCGTGTTCGTGGTATAGGCCGGTACCGTGATGCCACCAGCAGCCATGATGGCGAGGTGAGCGAGAGGCCATTCTGGGCGATTCTCTGAGCACAACAGGACCCGGTCTCCCTCATTGATGCCAAGTGCCTTAAGGCCGCGCGCCAGGGCTGAAACAATCTCGGCAGATTCGCGCCAGCTCGTTGACTGGTAGGCGCCATCTTTCTTGGCCCATAGAAACGGTTTTTCTCCCAATGTTTCGGCCTGCTCAAAAAACATGGCGATCAGACTTGGCCAAGATTTCATTCTAATATTACTCCCTATTAAACGTTACGGATTTGAAGCATCCGGTCTTTTGACCTATATCGATAGTATACGCTGTTAATCACCGGAATCATGTAGCATGTTTTGCCGGGAAAACGAATATAGATAAGGACTTTTTTATGGCCGCTGACGGACAGAGTTTAGCAACTGAAATTCCAAGCTGGGATTTGAACGATCTTTATAGCGGGCCGGATGATCCGAAGATAAATCAGGATTTGGATATTGCTGCCAAAGGCGCTAAGAAATTTGCGGAGAAATATCAGGGAGAACTCAGCAATCTCGATGGTGCTGGTCTGGGCCAATCGGTCAAGGAATATGAAGATCTAAGCGAAGTCCTGTCGCGGGTTATGTCCTATGCGCAATTATTATTTGCGGCAGAGGCTGAAAATTCGGCGGTCGCTGCTTTTTATCAAAACATGAATGAGCGGGCGACAGACATATCGTCTGATACTTTATTTTTTGAGTTGGAGCTGAACCGCATCGATGAAGACACGCTGGCATCTCAAATGAAAGACGCAGACGTTACAAAATACGCGCCCTGGATTGATGCCATTCGTATCTATAAGCCGTACCAGCTGGAAGACAATCTTGAAAAGCTGCTGCATGAAAAGTCGGTAACCGGTCGCTCGTCCTGGTCCCGCTTGTTTGATGAAACCATGGCCGGGATGCGCTTTGATGTCGATGGCAGGAAAATCTCAAGCAGTGAGATAATGAGCCGAATGTCCGATCCGGATGGAGGCGTCCGTAAAAAAGCCGCCAAATCGTTTGGCAAAGGGCTCGACGAAAATATCAAACTGTTCTCCTTGATCACCAACACGCTCGCCAAGGATAAAGAAATTGAAGACAACTGGCGCAAACTGCCGCGACCGGTGACCAATCGTAACCTCTCCAATCAGGTCGAGGATGAAGTCGTTGATGCCTTGGCATCTGCCGTTAAAGACAATTACGAAAATCTTGCTCATCGTTACTACAAATTGAAAGCCAAATGGCTGGATGTCGAAGTGATGGATTACTGGGACCGCAACGCGCCGTTGCCGGAATCGGATGAGGCTAAAATTCCCTGGGGTGAAGCGAAGGAGACCGTGCTCACATCCTACAATGCCTTTGCACCGCAATTGGCGGAGCTTGCCGAGCAATTCTTTGATAAATCCTGGATTGATGCAGACCCGCGGGAAGGCAAAGACTCGGGCGCTTTTTCGCATCCGACCGTGCCTTCCGCGCATCCTTATATTCTGATGAACTACCATGGTAAGACCCGTGATGTGATGACGCTGGCCCATGAGTTAGGTCACGGCGTACATCAATTACTGGCTGCTCCGCACGGTCATTTTCTATCTGACACACCTTTGACATTAGCGGAAACAGCTTCGGTCTTTGGCGAAATGCTGACCTTTAGAGGCATGCTTGATGCTGCAGAAGATGAAAAACAGCGCCGTATCATGCTGGCTTCCAAGGTCGAGGATATGCTCAACACAGTGGTTCGCCAAATTGCCTTTTATCAATTTGAAGAACGCGTGCATGATGAGCGCCGGAACGGCGAATTAAGCGCCGAGCGGCTGGGTGAAATTTGGCTGGATATTCAAACCGAAAGCCTGGGTCCGGCCTTTCGCTTTGATGACGAGTATCGGCACTTTTGGGCCTACATCCCCCACTTTATTCACTCGCCATTCTATGTTTACGCTTATGCGTTTGGTGATTGCCTGGTGAATTCGCTCTATGACGTGTTCCAGCAAGGCCAGGCCGGATTTAGAGATAAATATCTCGACATGCTTAAAGCAGGCGGCACCCTTCGCCATCAGGAATTATTGGCCCCGTTTGGTTTGGATGCCAGCGACCCGGCCTTTTGGCAACGCGGGCTTGACGTCGTCTCGGGTTTTGTCGATGAGCTGGAACAAAGCATTTAGGATTAACCATGGCTGATGATAACAGCTTAAGTGGCCGCGCCCTCCGCTATGCCAGAGTTGGCAAAACTGTAGGCGGCTTGGCAGCGCGTCTGGCCGGAGAGCGCTATCTTGGTCTGCCCATCAATCGGCTGGAACATGCCGTCGATTTGAAAGATGCCCTTGGAGGTCTCAAAGGGCCGCTAATGAAAGTGGCGCAAATTCTTTCAACCATTCCCAACGCCTTGCCGCAGGAATACGCCGATCAATTGGCCGAATTGCAGGCAAATGCGCCAGCGATGGGGTGGCGCTTCGTTAAACGGCGAATGTCAGGCGAGCTTGGCCCTGACTGGCAGAACAGATTTTCAGAATTTGGCCAGGAAGCGGCGGCGGCAGCCTCCTTGGGACAGGTTCATAAGGCACTTGATCTCGAGGGCAGGGAAATCGCCTGCAAGCTGCAATATCCTGACATGCAGGCAGTCGTTGATGCTGATCTGCGCCAATTGAAATTAGTCTTCAACATTTATCGCCGCTACGACAAAGCGATTGATCCGACGTCTATTCATAGCGAACTCTCGGCCCGCTTGCGTGAGGAACTGGACTATGTCCGTGAAGCCAAGCAGATACGGCTTTATCAGGAAATGCTTAAGGGTGAGGACTGTGTCCATGTGCCGGATGTTGTTGATGAGTTATGTGGTGAGCGACTGGTTAGTATGAACTGGCTCCATGGCACTCCCTTGCTGCCCTATATCGACGCACATCCAGAGCCTGAAGATCGCAACCAGGTTGCGCTCAATATGTTCCGCGCCTGGTATGTACCGCTTTATTTTTACGGCGTGATCCATGGTGATCCGCATCTTGGCAATTACTCGGTGCGCGAGGATGGCTCAGTCAACCTGTTGGACTTTGGCTGCATCCGGGTATTTGAGCCTTCTTTTGTGCGGGGTGTGATCGATCTATATACCGCGCTTAAGGACAACAAACCGGAACTCGCCGTGCACGCTTACGAATCCTGGGGCTTTGAGAACCTCACCCAGGAAATCATTGATGTCTTGAATTTGTGGGCGGAATTCGTTTATGCGCCGTTGCTCGAGGATCGGGTGCGCCGTATTCAGGAACAAGACGGTACTTATGGCCGTGGCATTGCTCATAAGGTGCGCGAAGAGCTCCATAAATTAGGCGGTGTCGCACCACCGCCGGAATTTGTCCTGATGGACCGCGCCGCCATTGGCTTAGGTTCGGTCTTCACCCACCTCAAGGCAGAAATTAATTGGCACCAGATTTTTCACGAATTGATTGACGATTTCGACGAACCAAAACTCGCCAAGAATCAAGTTGCGGTGTTTAAAAAAGTTGACTTGATTAAACCCAAGTAAAAAATTTCGTAAAATCTCCGATAAGAATTGGCTTCGCTATTGTGTTGGTTGTTTATATTGCGTTTCGTTAGCAGTTTGGATCATATTGATACTTGCAAATTGGCTTAAAATAGTCATTTTAGCGTCAGATTTACGGGCACTTGTCCATTCAAATAGCTGGTCTGGTAGCTTGTTTACAGTTCGGCCCCATTTCCATTCCGATTATGAGAGGGAAAAGTATGAAGATTGCAGTGCCCAAAGAGCGGCTCTCTGATGAGATGCGCGTCGCGGCCTCACCCGATTCCATTAAGAAATTATCCGCTTTAGGATTTGATTTTGCCATCGAAACCGGTGCCGGTGATGGAGCCTCCTTTAGTGATGATGCATTAAAAGAAGCAGGAGCAGAAATTGTTGCCGATGCCGGAACAGCCATTTCAGGCAGTGATATTATCCTCAAAGTTCGCGGACCTGTCGCCGATGCAGGAGACGATTTTTCACAGTATTCGAGCAGCAATATTTTGATCGCCAGTTTGTCAGCGCTTGGCAATAACGAAGCGATGGAGAAACTGGCAGCCACTGGCGTTACGGCCTTTGCCATGGAATTATTGCCGCGGATAACGCGGGCACAGTCAATGGATATCCTGTCTTCGCAAAGTAATCTGGCTGGCTATAAAGCGGTGCTGGATGCGGCAAGCGAATTGGGCCGGGCTTATCCGATGATGATGACGGCAGCGGGCACCATCCCGCCGGCCAAAGTTTTTATCATGGGTGTCGGCGTGGCTGGTCTTCAGGCCATTGCAACAGCGAAACGCATGGGTGCCGTGGTAACGGCGACCGACGTGCGGCCGGCAACCAAAGAGCAGGTTGAGAGCCTCGGTGGTAAATTCCTCGAAGTTGATCCTGAAATGGAAAAGGATGCGCAGACCGAAGGCGGCTATGCCAAGGAAATGCCGTCTGAGTATTTTGAAAAGCAGAAAGAAGTTGTTGCCGAACACATCAAAAAACAGGATGTGGTGATTACGACAGCGCTCATTCCGGGACGTCCGGCGCCTGTTTTGGTGACCGAAGAAATGGTCGCCTCAATGCCAGATGGTGCGGTGATTGTTGATCTGGCGGTTGAAGCAGGCGGTAACTGTCCGTTATCTGAGCTCGGCCAAACCGTCAAAGCTCACGGTGTTAGCATTATTGGCCATGCCAATGTGCCGAGCCGCATCGCTGAAGATGCCAGCCAACTTTTTTCTAAAAATCTGGTGAACTTTATCACCCCGCTGGTTGATCCGGAGACCAAGTCTCTCAACATCGACTGGGAAGATGAAATCATTCAAGGAACACTGGTTTGTAAGGATGGCAAAGTTGTCCATCCAAGACTTACCGGTGAAGGAAGTTAATTATGGGTACAGATAAATTGGCTGTGAAAGCAGCAGAGGCCGCCTCATCGGGTGATCCCTTTATTTTTATGTTTACGGTTTTTGTATTGGCCGTTTTCATTGGTTTTTACGTGGTTTGGAGCGTCACACCGGCGTTGCATTCACCGCTCATGAGCGTGACCAATGCGGTTTCTTCCGTGATCATCGTTGGTGCGCTGATCGCCGCCGGTCCGGCGGATATGGGTTTCTCCAAAATTATGGGTTTCATTGCCGTGGTTTTAGCCTCGGTTAACATTTTTGGCGGCTTTATCGTTACCAATCGAATGTTGGCGATGTTTAAGAAGAAGCCTAAGAAAGTGGAGGCCCAATAATGAGCGAGACATTTACAGGCTTCGCCTATCTGATCGCTGCCGTGTGCTTTATTTTGGCACTGCGTGGTCTTAGTTCGCCGGAAAGCGCCAGAAAAGGTAACATGCTCGGTATCGCCGGTATGGTTATTGCCATTGGTACTACGCTGGCTGATCCATCGATTATGAGCTTCGAGCTGATTATCGCCGGAATCGTTATCGGTGGTCTTATCGGCACAGTGGTTGCCCTTAAAATTGAAATGACAGCCTTGCCGCAATTGGTTGCGGCCTTTCACTCTCTGGTTGGCTTGGCGGCGGTATTTGTCGCCGCTGCTGCATTCTTCGCACCAGAAGCCTATGGCATCGGCGTGCTTGGTAATATTCAAGCCGCCAGCTTGATCGAGATGTCGCTGGGTACTGCCATTGGCGCCATTACCTTCTCAGGCTCCCTGATCGCCTTTGGTAAGCTCCAGGGCGTGCTTAGCGGTGCGCCACTGGTGTTTAAAGGCCAACATGCGCTGAACGCTCTCCTCGCCATCGCCCTGGTGGCGACTGTGGTCTGGCTGGTGCAAACGAATGACCCCAATGCATTTTGG
>JABIIH010000178.1 GCA_018649245.1 Rhodospirillaceae bacterium
CAGTCTCAGGCTGGTCGGGCTGGCTACAGAAGCTCGCGACCTGGCGCTCGAAGCCGCGGTCGCTGCTGGGCTGTAAGTACCAGCAACTTTGGAAAAAATCCTAAAATAGTGTAAGATCGTCGGATGGTTCGCATTGCCTTGACGATTGTTGTTGTAATTTTTGGCTTTGGCTTGATCGCTGCACCGCAATCGGTTCAAGCTGGCCCAACCTGCACCTGCCAATATTTCGGCCAACATCTGCAGGTCGGCACTAAAATTTGCATGAAATCCTGGAAGGGTCTGCGTGTGGCGACCTGTGGGTTCGAACTCAACAATACTTCCTGGAAGATCAGCGACAAAAAGTGCCAGCAATCTGTACACCTTTATGCGCCAAAGCAGCGTGTGTCTGTCGCCGGTCTCGATTTATTTTTAAATAATTACTCCCTTTCCAAACCTCATTAGCCTCCAATTCAGGAATTTTTTTGGCGTGTCAGATTCGGTTGTACGGGCTATACCTCGCCGATGCAGGAATTTGATGTCATTATTATAGGTGCTGGGGCAGCCGGGCTGATGTGCGCGGCTGAAGCAAACCGGCGAGGCCGCCGCGTTTTGGTGCTCGATCAGGCGGCTGAGGTCGGTCAGAAAATCCGCATTTCCGGAGGTGGGCGCGCCAATTTTACGAACGTGTATGCGACGCCGGAAAATTTTCTTTCGGATAATCCGCGTTTTTGCGTTTCCGCCTTAAAGCGCTATACCCAGCATGATTTCATCGCCTTGGTCGAAAAACATGGCATCGCCTATCATGAGCGCGATCATGGCCAGCTGTTCTGCGATCAGTCAGCTCAGCAAATTATCGATATGTTGATGGCGGAAGCCGAAGGGATCACCGTGCAAACCGCGGCAAAAGTAGCGCGCCTTTATAAATCCGGTGAGTGTTTCTCAGTGGAAACTAGCCAGGGAAATTTTACCGCCGAATCTCTGGTTATTGCCACCGGCGGGCCGTCGATACCGAAAATGGGTTCAAGCGGCTTTGGCTACAAGATTGCCAAGCAGTTTGGTCTCAATATGATCGAGCCGCGTCCTGGTCTGGTGCCGCTAACATTTGAGGCAGACACATTGTCTAAGTGTGACGGTTTATCGGGAATTTCTGTCAATGCGACGGTCAAGCTTGGCAAGGTGAGTTTCACCGAGGCGTTGTTGTTCACCCACCGGGGCCTCAGTGGTCCGGTGATCCTGCAAATCTCATCCTATTGGCGCGAGGGAGACACAATTACCATTGATTTGCTGCCGGGTACCGAGGCCTTCCAATATTTTAAAGCTGCTAAAGAGAGCCAGCCTAAGAAAGACGTGCGCACAGTATTGGCGCAAATACTCCCTAACCGACTGGCGCAAAGATTGGTCGAGTGGGTGGATAGTAATACCCGATTGGCTGAGACCTCCGACAAGGTGCTCCGCCGGCTGGCTGAACATCTCAATGCTTGGCAAATTACGCCTAATGGCTCGGAAGGGATGCGGACGGCGGAAGTTACCGTCGGCGGTGTTGATACCAAGGAGCTGTCTTCAAAAACAATGGAATCAAAAACCGTACCCGGACTATATTTCATCGGTGAGACGGTCGATGTCACCGGGCATTTGGGGGGCTTTAATTTTCAATGGGCTTGGTCGTCCGGTCACGCCTGCGGCCAAGTCGCATAATGATCAGACCAGCTCGTTGGCGCCCATTAAGCCGCCGCTAGCGCGTTGGATAGAAGTCCACGTCGAATCAATCATTTCAGTGCCGGAGACGCCGACCATCGGCGCGCTTTTTTCAGTCCTGATAATGCTGCCATCTTTACTCCAAGCCTCAACCTCGGCGATGGCGCAATCAAGTGCCGGGTCGGCAATTAGCCGCGCTTCGCAGGCATCAAGCCCGGTGGAAACCAGAGCACAAGTGACCATCGTATTGACGTTGCGCGGGTATTGATGCGCGATGCCTCTGACCGGCCCTTCGTAAACGACCGTCTCGCCATTAATCTGAGCTGGGTCATATTCGCTTTCTGAAAAATCAATATTATCCGGGTGTTTGCGAAAAGTGATACGAACGCGTTGCCATTCGTCGCCTCGCATCAACAGAGCCTCGCCCCCAATTAGGGCACCGGCAGGCAAATAGAGTTTGGTGCCGTTTTCCAGTGCCGTCTGTTCGAGCCGATCTCTCAAGCCATCATCAGCCAAGGCGGTTACCGATAGCGGCATGTAATTGGCACATTTCAAAAAAGTCTCACCATAGTTCTGGGTGAAGCTCGGATGGGCGCATTCGACGATAAGATCAGGTGCGGTCTCTGCGACGTTTGCCAGATCATCAAGCTGAAGAGAAGGTTCGATATCCGCTAATACTGCGCTATTGCGGTTGTGGATGAAGGCAAGCTCAAAGCGGCCCGCACTATTCTGCACGCGCTCAACCAGTGCGCGGCCAATATAGCCATAGCCAATAATGCCAATTTTCATTCCCATATCTTTATGTCACCGCGCCTTTTTCAGTTGTCTTGAATTCTCGCCAAGCAGAGGTTGTCATAATATCATCAAGAATGTCGATGACGTCCCAAACATCGGTGTAGCGCATGTATAGTGGCGTTATGCCGAAGCGCAAAATATTAGGCTCTCGGAAATCTGGAATGACATTACGATCGATTAGCGTTTTGCAAATCGCGTATGCCTCGGGGTGATTAAAGGACACCTGGCTGGCGCGACTATTTGCCTCTCGTGGGCTTGCCAATTCTAAGCCAAATTTAGCAAACCGCTCATCTGCTAATTTGATAAACAAATCTGCCAGCGCGATCGATTTAGCCCTGAGTTCAGCCATGCTGATGCCTTCAAAGCTTTTAATACCGTTGATGAC
>JABIIH010000274.1 GCA_018649245.1 Rhodospirillaceae bacterium
AAGTCTATCCAGGTTTGGCGTCTGCACAATCTCATCACCATAACAGCCAGTAACCTTTTGAGCGTGTTGATCTGAAAAAAGAAAAAGAAGATTGGGTTTATCTGACATCACAATGTCCGGTGGGTGGCAAGGCCGTCTAAATCTGGCGCAATGCCCAGGCCGGGATTTTGTGGCAGCTCAAACAACCCGTCTTCTACAGTGGGGAAAGGTTGGGCCAACTGTTCACGTAGACTATTTGGATTGCAGTCAATTTCTAGAATACCAGGACCGCCAACGGCGGCTAACAAATGTGCTGAAGCAAGAAGACCGATGCCACCACCGAGATAATGCGGGCAATATATTTTACCTTCTTCTTGCGCCTTTCGAGCAACCGGGAGGCAGCCAGAAAAGCCTCCCCATTTTGCAATGTCTGGTTGGATATAGGTGAGATAACTGTCTTCGCAGACTTCGGTAAACTCACTGCCGCGGAGGTTCTCACCTGCAGCCAAGTCAATCGGTGAGGCCTTTTGAAGCTCCCGCCATTCTGCAGCCGGGCGATCCGCTGCAATCGGTTCTTCAATCCAATACGGGCTATAGTCGCCAAGTTCACTTGTCATCTGGATGGCTTTGGCAATATCCCAGCGCTGATTAGCATCGGTCATGATCTTGACATCTTCGCCGAGGGTTTCTCGCATGGTCTTTAGGTTGCGGTGATCAAGCTCGTCTTCAAAACCGACTTTTAGCTTAAATGCAGTGTAGCCTTCTTCGCCGGCACGCAGGGCTGTCTTTTCCGGCTCATCTGGATTGATGCCGCTGGCATAACACGGGACCGATGCTGTTTCGCCCAAATCGGATTGCCCGAATTCTGATGCTAGATAGTGATAGAGCGGCACGCCGGCGCGTTTTGCTGTCATATCCCAAAGTGCAATATCGATGCCGGCTATGGCTTGTGCAATGGGGCCGGGTTCTGCCGTTTGAATGGTAAGAACATGAAGCTGATTGGTAAGGCCAGCAAAAGCAGCGCGGGGTGATTGCCAGTCTCGGCCACACAGAATATCGGCGCAATTTTCATTGATGAGCCGCGCCCGGTGTTCTGCCCCGACCGTTGGGAAGTTACACCATGTCTCGCCCCATCCCACATTTCCTTCGGCATCTTCTGCACGGACGACAACGGCAGGGCGGTCTCGCATTGTGCCAAAAGACGTGCGTACAGGATTAGAGATTGGTACCCGAAATACCTGCGCTTCGATGGAAGCAATTTTAAACGTGGTCACGTTTCAAATATCCTCTAATAAATTTTCGGTTCTGGGGTTGGGGGGCCTGCTTCTAAGAAATCAAAATCGCAGCCCTTATCCGCTTGGGTCACTCGCTCGGCGTAGAGCGAGATGTAGCCGCGTTTATAGGGCTGATCTGGTGCAATCCAATTTGCTCTCCGTAGCTCGAGTTCTTCTTCTGAAACTTCCAGGTTCAAAATCCCTTCAGGCTCATTCAAAGTAATCATATCACCCTCCTGGACGAGAGCCAGCGGACCGCCAATAAAACTTTCTGGAGATACATGTAAAACACAGGTGCCGAAATGTGTGCCGCTCATCCTGGCATCGGAAACGCGGACCATGTCGCGGACGCCTTGTTTTAAGAGTTTTTCAGGTACCGGAAGATTGCCCCATTCTGGCATACCAGGTCCTCCTTGCGGCCCGCCGTTTCTGAGAACCAGCACGCTATCGGCTGAAACATCCAATTCCGGATCATGGATGCGAGCATACATATCTGAGACTGTTTCAAAAACGACAGCGGGGCCGGTGTGGTTGAGCAATTCTGGACTGGCTGCGCTTGCTTTGATGACAGCGCCATTGGGGGCTAAATTGCCAAAAAGCGCGGATAATGTGCCTTTATCAGTGACGGGTTTATCGATTGGACGGATGACGTCGTCATCATAAACTTCCACACGCTCGATTTCTTCTCCAAGGGTTTTGCCGGTAATGGTTAGACAAGTAAGGTCAAGCTCACTCGTCAGACGGGTTAGGAGCGCTTTGAGGCCGCCGGCTTTGGCAAAATCCTCCATGAGATGTTCACCAGAAGGTAGAAGATTTGCCAGCACGGGAACTTTCTTGGAGACCGCATCAAAGTCTTTAAGATCAATTTCAATATTATTGCGCCCGGCCATGGCGACCAAATGAATGGCAGCATTGGTGGAGCCGCCAAGCGCCATATCAGCTACCATGCCATTTCTCACAGAAGCAGCGGTGACGATTTTCGAAATTTTCAAATCTTCCCAAACCATGTCGACAATGCGGACACCCGATTTATGCGCGAGGCGAGAATGGGCGGATTGCACGGCCAATATCGAAGAGCCTCCCGGTATGGAAAGTCCCATGGCATCGGCAATAGATGTCATTGTCGAAGCTGTGCCCATCGTATTACAGGTACCGATCGAGCGAGTCATTTCAGTTTCGAGTTCAACCCAATCGTCTTCAGACAACAGGCCGGCTTTTTTATCGTCCCAGAATTTTCTGGTATGGGTGCCCGCGCCAATTTTTTGGCCGCGAAAATCACCGTTGGTCATCGCACCGGCCGGGAAAAAGATCGCTGGCACATCTGCGGAAAGCGCGCCCATAATGAGGCCTGGGGTGCTTTTATCACAGCCACCCATTAGGACGACGCCATCGACCGGGTGACTGCGGATAAGCTCCTCTACTTCAAGTGCCAAGGCATTGCGATACAACATGGTCGTTGGTTTGACCAAAGGCTCGCTGACTGAAAGAGCTGGAAGTTCTGCTGGAAAGCCACCTGATTGAAAGACACCTCGCTTAACGGCCTCGGCGCGTTCTCGCAAATGTATATGGCAGGTCGATAGCTCGCTCCAGGTATTGATGATTCCGATGACAGGTTTGCCGATAAACTCATCGCGCTCGAAGCCCATTTGTTGGACGCGCTGGCGATGTAGGAAGGAGCGCATGTCACTGACGCCAAACCAACGATGGCTGCGCAGTTGATCTGGTTTTAGTTTGGTTTTACTCACGCGCGCGAAATCCTTTCTATGCCCGGCGGGACGCATCCCATCATGACATCCAAATGTCGGGCGATAAGTTTGTGTTTTAGCTCTTGGTGATTGGCGTTACTCCATAAATTGTCGAATTCGTCAGGATCACTTTTCAAGTCGTACAATTCTCCCAAACCGTCATGCGAATGATAGACAGCCAGCTTATACCGACCATCAAATGTCATAGAGGCCTGAGTGTAGTGGTCGACTTCGCTTGTGCCGAGAGAGTCATTGAAATCGGTTACCACGACATCCTTATGGTGATCATCTAGTTTTGCGCCAGTCAGGAGAGATTGCAGGGATTTGCCTTGCATATAGTAGGGCCTGTCGATGCCAGCAGCCTCTAAAAGCGTTGGTGCAATATCGATGCTTTCCACCAGTGCCTGCCTGCGTTCATTTTCCATATAAGTGCTGGGCATCGAAAAAATTAGGGGCACATGGACCAAGCCTTCAAAAAATTTACAGCCTTTATATATCAGCCCGTGGTCGCCAAGCATTTCTCCATGATCGCTGGAAAACACAATAATCGTATTGTCGATTTGTCCGACTGCTTTCAAATGATCGACAATGCGACCAAATTGGTGGTCTAAATTTTCAATCATCGCGTAATAGGCGGCCTTAATGCCGAGGCCGTCAAAGCGTTCAGGCGGCTTTGCACCACGCTCGTCACCTGGTCCCGGTGCAAACTCGGCACGTTCTTCTTCGGTCAGAACCGGATTAACTGATTTGAGTTTTTGGTTGCGAACAGTTGCAAATTCCTGCTGCCGAGCAATATCGCTTTCTTCGAATAGGGGCGGCGGCAAATTGTTCGGATCATAATTGTCCAAATATTCGGGCGGCGGATCAAAAGGCGGGTGAGGATCGAACGAATTTACGCTGAGCATCCAAGGTCCTTCGCGCTCCTCATCTATAAAGTCGATTGCAGTTTCTGCGCACCAGGCCAGCTGATGCAGTTCAGTGGTCACGCCGACACCAAGGTAAGGCGGCGCGGCATTAAACAATGTGGTTGGATCGACTTCTTTTTTTTCTTTAAGCCAGATCCAATAGGCGTTTGAACCTTCAACTTTTTCCCAGCCGGGATTTTGGCACCATTCAAAAAGCCGGTAGCCGTCATCGGGCCGTGTCTCAACTGTTGAAGCGGAAGAAAGGTGTAGCTTGCCTATCAATCCGCAATCATATCCAGCATCGGCCAGTATTTTTGTCACCAGCACTTCATGGTCTGGAAAATACGCATTGCCGTTGCGGTAAACTTGATGGGCAGCCGGATAGCGTCCGGTTAAAAAACTGGCGCGGCTGGGTGTGCAAAGTTGGTTTTGGACATAGCAGTTTTCGAGAGCGACGCCATTACTGATTAGTTTATCTATATTGGGCGTGCGGATATGAGAATTGCCAAGCGCCGCTATGGTGTCGAAACGCATTTGATCTGCGCAGAACCATAAAATATTTGGCTTTTGAGAATTTATCAATTTGCCGTCCCTAAATTTTTATTTGACTAAGTTCCGAGATATAGAACATAATATTCATTATATAAAATATCACAGAAAATGGTTAACAGGTCAATATGGCTGATAACGGTCCGCATAGTTCCATCTTATCCAAAAGCGTACTCGTCCTTGAGACGCTCGGCAATGCCAATGGCGCTGTCCGGTATACGGATCTTGTGGCGCAGACC
>JABIIH010000150.1 GCA_018649245.1 Rhodospirillaceae bacterium
CCACAAGTGGCTCAGTTATAGGGGGGCAGGACACCCGGAAAACCTCGTTAAGAGCCTGGTGCTGATTGGCAATGGCAAAATAATCGGCAGGAGGCTCGTTATAATAGCGAATGCCGAAATACTTCAATTCATCGCTCGAATAGGTGTCGGTGAGGGCCTGGCGCATGAGCTCACCGAGGCGACAGCGGGTTTTGCCAGTACCGACCTCGACCGGCGCGGTGCATAGAATTCCCCAAGCGTTTTGATGGTCGGGCACAATGTCTTGACGTTGTTCGGTCGCAAAGGCGTCAAGGTGCATGGCGATTTCCTCGGCATCGGAAATCTCGGGGACGCCATCGGAAAGCGCCAAATCTGCGGCTGCGAGCAAGGTGCCCCAAGTATCAGCACCGCGAAAATCATGGCCGCCTCGGATAAGTGCCTCACGATATATGGCGAGCGTTTCGGCAAAGCGGCCAAATTGATCAATGATCCGGCGGCGGAACTGCGGGCCGAGTTTCTCAATTTTCATCATACTCTGATCAAAGGCCAGTCGGTTGTCGGGCGTTGGTAAAACCGGTTGCAATTCAAGGATCGCTTGCCGGCTTAAATCTTGGGCGCCCATCGGCGGTGGGTTGATTGAGCCGACAATAAACATCGCGTCGAAATTACCGCGCTCGGCATCGGCACCGGCGCGGGTATATCCGCCGCCGTCACGATCATAAGAATATCGCATCATTTCGATCATCGCCGCGCCACGACGGTTGTCATCTTTACTCTCTACCTCGTCGAGCCCAACCGCCATGGCCATCGTTTTTAAATCTTTGCGAAGGCCGGCCTGCGTTGCGTCGGCGTAAAACGAAAACCACTTTTTAGAAAGCAGTCTCTCAAGGCTCATTAAAATATGAGATTTACCCGAGCCGTGATCACCAACCAACCAAACTGTCGGCCGGTGTTGAATGGCGCCGACGATAACGCCGCCGGCGGCAAAGCCGAGCACCAAGCGAGAGTCAAGATCAGGTTGTTTCCAATTCCATAATTTAAAATGTTCGTAAACCAGCTCACCGACATCGGTGCCAACCGGTGCCTCTGCAAAGTGCGGCATTGCGCTCGAGCTTTGATAAACATGCGCGCCGATTTGACCGGGCGGCAATTGAGAAATCGTCGGGCGATCTTGAGCGTCATATTCAATTTGCAAAATTTGATTTCCTTGGTGGACGGCGAGCGCGCGCGGGTCGCGATCGGTCGGCTCGGTCCAAACGCCAAGCCCACGCAAGCTCACACCCGGATCAAAAAAGCCGCATTTAATACATTCGCGCACCAAATACAAAACCGCATTTTGATGGTGCCATCGAATTTCATTATTTTGGCGCAACGGCGGAAAGGTATTAGCCAACCATTGATCGCGGCCACCGAATAAGCCATTTAAAACATGCTGCGTCATTTGGCGCTCATTGATAGAGCGTACCGAAAACGTCGTATCTAAAAACCAATAAACACCGACGCCATGACCGAGTGGCGTGATCGGACAAGGGCCGGCAACGATCGGATCGGGTGCCATCGGTGGCGGGTCGTCTTTAGAATTGTAAAGCTTAGGAGTATCATCAGACATTTTATAGAACCTCTTATTGAAGTCATTGAACGGCGTTCGCTATTTTGGATGCAACAAAAGTTAAAGTGCCTCTAATTTGTCGTTGTGGTTTTTGAGTAACGATGATGTCGACAACGCCGTTGCCGGCGCCGTTGCACTTTCACGGGCAGCGGAGATTTCGTTGTGAAGTTCGAGAATTATTTCTTCTGCACTGGCGAGCACATCAAGTGAGACGTCTTCGAAATTGATTGTATCGATCAATTGCGTACGCACACGATCCAAACTGACGACAACGTTTTCCGATCCAGCATCTTCTTTAGTCGATCGTGAGGCGAACCATGTATTGATCTCTTCCTCGGTCCAAACACGGGTCTTTGCACCCAAAAGCCTGCCAGGGGGGAAACCTTGTTCTTTTATCCAACGACCCAACGTTGGCCGGCTTCCGACCAAGCCGGATTTTTTAAGATCATCATATCTCAGTAAGTTTATCACAACATTTCCTAATGATGTTCATGTACCATCATTAGCTTTTCGTCGATTCAAGGAGATTGGTAAACTGAACCTAAAATCGATAAATCAATATTTGAGGTTTTGATCTATTGGGAAATAACCGGGAAAGCTAATCGGGCTCGTTGTTAGTCGCGTGTTGTTTCAAATAAACCGGTGATGTTTTTACGGGCCTTTCATAACCGTTAAATGCCAAGTCAGGATTTTCTCCCTTATATTTAAAATACCGACTCTCGATAGCCTCGAGCTGGGCATCGAGAGATTTGTGCTTTTCAGAGATTATCGACTCAAATGTATCTTCAGTCATTTGTTTAGCAATTTCGTAGTGATGCTTTCCCGTGAGTTCATTCAACAAATTGATTAAATAATAGAGGTGCACGGCATCTTGTTGAGGCCTCGAGGATCGAGTGTCGATAGGTTCGGCGTATTCGAGCGGGCCAAATATATATCGCGGGCGAGACTTCGAATTGGGTTTCCAAAAACCATCATCAGCCAAGTATCGCAACGTCGAAGCCAACATATTTGCAGCGTTTGTTCTTCGAAAATCAATATCCGTTATTTCCTTCTTGATATTCCGGCCGGGCTCATCTAAAGCGCCGAAGCCTTTGTCAAATACCAAGAGCCCTCTAGCCTCAGCCTTACGGAATGCCAAGAAATTGTCGAATTTATCCTCAAACTCGGCACGAAGCGCCGACGATGCTTGCCACTCTGCCTGGGCGGTTGGCTGCAGAAGAACGGTTTCTGGAATAAGCCTGAACCCTGCTTGCTCTAAAGCTTCAAATACAGCGGGCCCGTTCTGAACGGGTGTCGCCTCTAAGAATTCCGCAATTATCAATGTCGCTGTTTTTACCGCTTCAACATCGGCCAGCTTGATGGCGCGCCGCCACGGTTGAATATCCTCGTCATCGTTGTGGCGGTTTTCAAAGTGGGATTCCTTGTCCCATTTATATGCCAGCGCCGCCTCGCATTCGCCGAGCAAGGTATTTAACCATTCTTCGTGGCGCTTGTTGTCACCAAAGGTCTTTCGGATAAGGGCGATGCTGGCTTTATAACGTTTTGCCAATGGCTGTGAGATAGTCATTTGCCAGCCTCCCGAAATTCGACGACGTTATCCGCTTTACGGCCTTCAACGATTTTTTGTAAATGCGCCCCCCACGCTTCCAGCGCCGCTAACTTTTCAGCGCGGTAGGAGTAGATGTCGTAAGTCTCACCAAGGCGCCCACCAACACTGTGACCGATAACACGTTCAGCGATATCGGGCCGGATACCTAACCGCGATAATCCGGTGCGCACAGTGCGCCGGATATCATGCAACGTCCAATTTGTAACTTCCGATGCTTTGTCGAGCGCCTGCTTCGGGCGCACCAAGTTACCGTAAGGCAACTCACCCGCAGAGGCGCTAAATACATACCCGCCGCGTTCACGAAAGGGCAACTGCTCGAGCAATTTAAAATGATCGTTTGTCAACGGCACCAAATGGTCCCGCGTTCCCTTATAGCGATCGGCCGAGATCACCCAATTTCGCATATCCAGGTCGAGTTCATCCCATGGCATCGAGCGGACATCGTCAGGTCGTTGGCCGGTCAGGATCAAAAACTGCATGTAGGGGCGCGCCGGATGGCTTAAGTCATCGCAGGCTCGCCACACGGCCACCAGCTCGTCGTCACTAAGAACCCGTGATCTTGGTTTTTCCTTGGTCGGTTTTTTAATGCCGGCGGTCGGATTGTTAATTACCAGGTCCTGTTCTATGGCCCAATTGAATACGGCCCGCAGCCGCTGGAGGGCCCGATTGGCGGCAACGGGATATTGTGGCTCGATATCTGCCAACATTTCACGGACATGCGCCTTGCTAATCTCGTCCAAACGAATATCGCCAACCAACGGACGAATATGATTGTTAATCTCACCCTTCGCCGCTTTCCAGCGGCGAACTTTTTTTTCGAGATAGCG
>JABIIH010000216.1 GCA_018649245.1 Rhodospirillaceae bacterium
GCTCGGCTTTGGTAATACGGCGCACCTGCACCGTGCCGGTTTTACCGCCCAGCTGAAAACCGGGCTCCTTGATACGCGAGCGATAGGCCGTGCCGTAGGGCGAATTAGAAACCGCTGCCATGGCTTTTTTAATCAAATCGAGATGAGGTGGATGAATGCCAATGGTTTTAAATTCGGGAATATCGGGCGCCGTCGGATCAGCTGCATTATAGGGCACGATCTGGCGGGTTAAGTGAGGCGTCACCGCTTTGCCGCCATTGACCAGCCGTGAGGTCATAACTGCCAATTGTAACGGCGTGGTCAGAATAAATCCTTGGCCAATGCCCGCCAGCAAAGTTTCACCCTGTTGCCAGGAAACCCGTTTGACCTTTTTCTTCCAGGCTCGCGTCGGCATCAAGCCCTGGCGTTCACCGGCCAGTTCTATATCCAGGATTTGTCCCATTCCCAAACGCCGCGCCATCGCCGAAATACGATTAATACCCGTGCGCTTGGCAATTTCATAAAAATAAACGTCGCAGGATTGGGTGATCGCCGACACCAAATCCATCGTTCCGTGACCGGTTTTTTTCCAGCAGTGAAAGGTTGAATCGCCAAGTTCCAACTCACCGGTGCAGAAGAATTGACTTTTCGGTGTAATGACACCTTTTTCCAAAGCCGCCAAGGCAACCACCATCTTGAAAGTCGAGCCTGGGGAATATTGCCCAGCAATGGCTTTGTTGTTAAGCGGCGAGCGTGGGTTTGTGGCGAGCGCCTTCCATTCAGATTGCGACAGCCCGCGATTAAACGCGTTTGGATCAAAGCTCGGTGTCGAAGCTAAAGTCAGCACTTCACCGCTATGAACGTCCATCACCACAGCGGCAGCGGCTTCCTCGCCTAAACGTTTGGTGACAAATTTTTGCAGTTCCATATCGATGGCCAGCCAAGCTTCCGCACCGGGCAAACCTTCGCGCCGCTCAAGCTCTCTGATGACACGGCCAAAAGCATTAACCTCAACCTGGCTGGTGCCGCTTTTACCGCGCAATGCCAGATCGTGGACTTTTTCCATGCCGGCTTTGCCAATACGAAAGCCCGGCATTTCCAGGAGCGGATCACCGGTCAGATCTTTTTCCGAGACGCCAGAAACATAGCCTAAAACAGAAGCGGCTTCTGTGCCGTTTGGGTAAAACCGGCTTTCACCGACATCAATGGTAATACCCGGCATTTCCGCTGCATTTACCTCAATGCGGGCAACATCATTCCACGCCATATTTTCGCGTAAAATGATCGGCAAAAAGCGGCGGCGGCGTTTGATCTCGCGCTTGGCACGCTGCACGTCATGCGTATTGATCGGAATGATTTTACCAAGCTGAGCCATCGAGAAATCGATGTCACTGGTGTTTTCGGGAACCAGCAGAACTCGATAATTCTGTTGATTAACCGCCATCGGACGACCGAACCGGTCTAATATCCGGCCCCGTTTGGGCGCCAGCAGTTTGAGACTAATCCGGTTTTCATCGGCCAGCGTTTTATATTTTTCGCCCTCGACAACTTGCAGATAATACATCCGGCCGGCGAGCCCGGAGAGCAAAAAAATCTTACCGCCGAACAGGATGATCGAGCGCCGTGAAAAGGTTTTATATCTGTCACCGTCTCGGTGCATAGCAAATTAGTCCTGCTGTAGAAACGCCTGCTGCCAGCGCAAAAATATCCAGGCGATGATTGGGAATATCCCCAAGGATAGCAAATATTGAAACGTCACAGCATTAAAATCCAGTAACGCAAAGTTCCAGGCAGAGCCGAGTACCCAGCTTTCAACCGAAGCAACGAAGGATACCACGGCGAAGCCAAACCAGTACACGGTGAAAGATTTACCGGCAAAAAATCGCCGCTGCGAAAGCACCACGCCATAAACGGTTAAAAATACCAAAATGTAGAGACCAGGCGGCGTGCCGGTCAATAAATCCTGCAGCAAACCCAAAATAAATACTGCAAATAAAGGTAAAAGATTTGGCCGGTAAATTGCCCAATGATAAATCGATACTAAAGCGAGAATTGGCGCAATCTGGGCGTAACCCGGAATGTGAGTGGGGACGACACTCAAAATAACGAGAAGAAGGCTCAATCCAAATGGCGTAATTGACCGCGCCGTTTGATCAAGTTTCTGCCAAAAGGCGACACTCATTTGATACCGGTTTTACCGCCTGCCTTATGCTTTGCAGAGCTTTTCTGCACGCTCATATCAACTAATCCTTTGAGACCGAAATCGGCAATGCGAACAAATTCCAGTTTGGCGAAATCAGCAAATAATTGAACTTCAATGCCACCATCGCTGACCGAAGCGACGATACCAACCGGCAAACCGGAGGGGAAAGCACCACCATGGCCTGAGGTAATAATCCGATCGCTCGGCGTCACGCGTGCACCTGGCGGCAAATGAATAAGTTTGGTCCGGCTGGTATTGCTGCCGGTCATAATCGCCCGAGTCCGGTTGTTTTCGATCAGCACCGGGACCCGTGAATTAATATCGGTGAGCAGTAAGACTCGCGCCGAGCGGTTCGACACTTCGGAAATCCGGCCAATGATCCCACGATCACTGGTCACCGCCTGGCCTTTACGGACACCGTCATTCTGGCCAGCATTGACGATCAGCATATTGGAGAACGCCCCACTGGAACCGGCAATCACCCGCGCTGAAACGTAATTGGCATTTTTATCATGTACGACGCCCAGTAAATTTTGCAGGGCGATATTTTCGGCCTGCAATTTTCGGGCAACGGTTTGCCACTGCATCAGCCGTGCGTTCTGTTGTTTGAGAACAGCATTGTCTTCTCTGATCACCACTAATTCCTGAAAATTCTGAATACCTTTGGAAACAGTCGCGACTGGCCTTGATAACGCCTCCAGGATGGGCGCCACCGCATCGGTAACTTCGGCGCGCACCCGATCGACCAGCACAGCGTCGATTTTGCCGAGCAGCATCAAGCCAAAGGCTGCACCAATGAGCCCAAGGTACATGAACCGCTGAACCAAACTTTTCAGCGGCGCCGCAATGCGTAAAAGTGCGCTAGGGCGCTGTTCCAATTTGCGTCTCCGTTTTCTCTAACGGCCTGATATTACTACCATAATTTTATGGCATCGGAGGTCGCCGTTTTCGACTGGTATATTTAAATCCAATTCGTACCCAGTTTAATACATCGTTGTCAGCACATGGCGGAGTTTTTTCATCTCCTCCAAGGCGCGTCCTGTTCCCAAGGCCACACAAGACAGCGGTCCATCGGCAATCGATACCGGCAAACCTGTCGCATAGCGCAGGACATAATCCATATTTGTTAGCAGCGCACCGCCACCGGTCAGCACGATACCCTTATCAACAATATCGGCAGCCAGCTCGGGCGCGGTGTGCTCAAGGGCAGCCTTCACCGCTTCAATAATTTGGCTCACTGGTTCCGTGAGACTTTCGGCGATCTGGCGTTCGCTGATGATTAATTCTTTCGGCACGCCATTCATTAAATCACGGCCCTTAATTTCCATGGTCCGGCCCTCGCCTTCTTCCGGCGGGCAGGCTGACCCAATTTCTTCTTTGATA
>JABIIH010000275.1 GCA_018649245.1 Rhodospirillaceae bacterium
CCGCCGCCATACACCGAGCCGCCAATTGGCTGGAAAAGTGTACGGGAAAAATAATTAGTAATTGCGCATTTATCTTTTGTTTATAGGGCTTTCCATATTATGAAGGTGGAAATATAGGCAAAGGGATAACTTATGATTGGGCTCTGGCTCAACCGGATACGGCGCGGAATTCATCGCTCACCGCAGGAAATACGGCGTCGGCTTGCCCAAGAAGGGCGATCATTGCTTGACCGCTTTCGCGTGTCGCCAACTTATGGCTTGGATGATAAGTGGTTTGTTGAGCAGTTTGGGGTCTCAACGATTGAAGATTTATGGCTGCAATTGTCGGCACGGCCTTATCCAACAGTAACAGATCCAGTTGACGCTGCCGCATTAAATGAGGCCATTCCACATGAAGCCGAGCGTATCCTGGCGGCCGCAGAAGTGGCACTCGCCTTGGAAGTCGACTTATTAGGTTCTGGTCCGGAAACCCTGAGCCGTCCGATCCTTTGGGACACTGATTTTAAAGCTGAAGAAGAATGGCCGGTAAAGTTTTTCCGTGATATCGACATTCTTAAACCTGACAGCGCTAGTGACGTTAAGGTGCCTTGGGAGTTATCGCGGCTGCAATGGTTAATACCGGTTGGCCAAGCTTACATGCTGACCAAAGATGAAAAATATGCGGATTTTAGCCGTGAAGTTTTGACCGATTGGCTCGAAGCCAATCCCTATGGCCGAGGCGTAAATTGGGCGGTGGCGATGGAAGCCGCCATGCGGATTTACACCTGGACTTGGCTATTTCATGTATTTAAGAAATCTCAATCCTGGGATGACTATGATTTTAGGGCCGCATTTTTACGTTCGCTTTATGAGCATGGTATTTTCACCGAACGCTATATCGAAGATTACGGCATTAATGGTAACCACTGTACAGCGGATGCCGGGGCTATGGTGTTTGCCGGGCTGTTCTTTGGTGCCGGAAAAAAACCACAACGTTGGTTGAGGGAGGGCTGGCAGCAACTGACCCATGAGATAGCCCGCCAAGTACTGAATGACGGTACCGATTTCGAAGGCTCAGTTTCCTATCATCGTTTTGTTGCCGAGCTTTTTTTCTGGCCGGCCCGTTATCGCCGTCTGGCAGAATTGGACGTCAGCGCAGATTATCAACAACGCTTGCAGGGGATGGCTGAATTTACGCGCAGCTACACCAATCCCGACGGCTTGGCCCCGCTCTGGGGTGATGCCGATGATGGCCGGGTTTTGCCTTTCGGTGATCAAGGTTTGAATGATCATAGTTATTTGCCAGATTTAATCTTTATCGAATGGGGTATTGCTGGGCGGGACTTTGCCAGTGTTGAAGCCCGGGCAGATTTGTTTTGGACCTTTGGTCCGGCAAGCGATCCAGCAGCCAAAAGTTTGACTGACAGTTCAGCGCCGATGTCCCGGGCTTTCACCGATAGCGGTTTCTATATTATGGCGAATGAACAGGATCAGGTGTTTATCGATTGTGGCCCCGTTGGTTTTGGTGGCCGAGGCGGGCATGGTCACAACGATTGTTTGTCGTTTGAGGCTTGCCTGGATGGCGCCTCGATAATCACCGACAGCGGCAGTTACGTCTATTCGGCTTCGTACGAACAGCGAAATCAGTTTCGCTCTACGGCCAGCCACAATACGCCGATGATTGATGGCGAAGAGCAAAACCGGTTCGTGTCTGACTTTGAACTATTTGTGTTTCACAACGACGCTATTCCTGATGTTCGGGAGTGGCGGTGCGAAGACCAAATGGATTTATTTATTGGCGCGCATTCCGGTTATCAACGACTTAGCAGTCCGGTTACACCAGTCCGTAAAATTATTCTCGAGAAAAATCATCACCGCCTTATCATTTGTGACGAGTTTGCTGGTACTGGTGATCATCAAATTTCCATTCCGCTCCATTTATCTCCGGATTGCATAACCACAGAAATTGAACCGGGTAGGTGGCTTATCAAGGTGTTGGGTAAGGATTTTGAGTTGATATATCACAGCGATAGCGAATGGCAGATCAAGGTTCGACCGGGTTGGGTGTCACCCAGCTATGGCGTTAAACTGGAGCGCCCGGTGCTCGAATTTCAGCACGTCGGTGATTTGTCGGCGTTGAGCGTCGGCATTTATCCGACCGAGCAGGCACCAGATGACCCGCAAGC
>JABIIH010000276.1 GCA_018649245.1 Rhodospirillaceae bacterium
CCACATCGATATGGTGAAGAACCTGCCCTGCCCGCTGGTGATTGATCATGTCGGAAAATTTCTTGAACCGGTGCCGGTTGAAAATGAGACCTTCCAAATGATGCTGAGCCTCGTTGAAAACGGCGCCTGGGTAAAATTATCAGCGGCTTACGAAACTTCAAAAGTTGGACCACCGAATTTTGATGATGTCGGCGCTCTGGCCAAAGCCTTCATCGCCGCTGCACCTGAACATATGCTGTGGGCCTCCAACTGGCCACATCCGGGACAGGACCCAAGGCCAGACGATGCTATTTTAGTAGACACCTTATTGTCTTGGGTTGAAAGCGACGCCCTGCGGCAGAAAATTCTCGTCGACAATCCTGCCGAGCTTTACGGATTTTAGCATGGCTGAAACCGATTTTCCCATTTGTCCGCCACCCGACCAAATTTTAAGGCTGCCGAAAATCACGCTGCCGGCGGGCACCATTGACACCCATGCTCATGTATTTGGGCCAGAGAGCATTTACCCGCTATCACCTCATCGAGGTTATACACCGAGGCAGGCCGATCTCGATAAATTACTGGAATTGCATGAGGTCTTCGGCGTTGAGCGCTTGGTGCTGACCCAGCCAAGTGTCTACGGTACTGACAATCGGGCCATGCTGGATGCAATTGGGCGATTTCCGGACCGTATTCGGGGTGTTGTTGCCGTCGGACCTGAAGTTGCAGATAAAGAACTTGAGGACTTTCATGCTCAGGGTATTCGCGGTATTCGTGTCAATATGGTCGATAAGGGCGGTATGCCGTTTGCCTCCATCGCGGAATTTTGCCGCTTTGCCGAACGCCTCAAGCCCTTTGGTTGGCATCTGGAATTACTGATCCATGTTCACGAATTCCCCGACCTACGCGAAACTCTGGGCCAATTGCCGGTCGATATCTCGGTCGGTCATTTAGGCTATATGAAAACCTCTGCCGGGATTGATCATCCAGGGTTTCAAGATTTTCTCAATCTTCTGCGCGATGGTCATTGCTGGGTAAAGCTAACCGGCACCTATCGCATCACGACGCTAGATCAAACACCCTATTTAGACGTCACGCCAATTGCTCAAGCGCTGATCGACGCCAATCCTGATCGCCTGATATGGGGAACCGATTGGCCGCATGTCGCGACCTATGGCCATATGCCCAATGATGCCGATTTGCTGGATCACATGCTCGACTGGACATCTGATGCGGCGCTGCAGCAGAAAATATTTGTCGATAACGCCGTTGAATTATTTGGCTTTTAGGGAGATGAAATGTTTGCCGTTATTTTTGAAGTAGAACCAAAACCAGAAGGTAAAGCGGAATATCTTGATATCGCGGCGGCGTTGCGCCAAGACCTTGAGAAAATGGACGGCTTTATTTCTATTGAGCGTTTTCAAAGCATGACGAATGACGGTAAGATTCTGTCGCTTTCCTTCTGGCGGGATGATGCGGCAATTAAGGGCTGGCGCGAGCAAACCAAACACCAAGGCGCCCAGGACAAAGGCTATAATGAGTTATTTGAAAACTACCGGTTACGAGTTGCCGAAGTCGTCCGAGACTACACCAAGACCGAACGGGATGAAGCGCCGCAGGATGCACCGGCAAGAAATTGAATAAAATTGGGGAAACAACAAATATGAAATATCAAAAACTCGGTAATTCCGACATTGAGATTTCCGCGCTTGGATTTGGTGGTAATGTGTTGACCGACTTTTTTGGCTCCGTTGATAACGACCAGTCTTTAAAAGTACTTCATCACGCCGTTGATCTCGGTATGACCTTTATGGATACCTCGAATTCCTACGGCAGCGGGGTCAATGAAGATTTGTTTGCCCGGCTGGCGGCCGAGCGCAGGGAGGACATCGTGCTATCGACTAAATTCGGTTACTTCGAAGGTAATGTCTGTGGCACACCGGAACATGTCATCGAGTCCTGTGAAGCCAGTCTCAAACGGCTGGGTGTCGATGTCATCGATCTCTATTACCAACACCGAGTCGACCCAGAAGTGCCAATCGAAGACACTGTCGGCGCGATGAAAAATCTGGTTACCGCCGGTAAGGTACGCTCACTTGGCCTCTCGGAAGCGGCGCCTGAGACGATCCGCCGGGGCCACGCCGTTCATCCAATCTCTGCCCTGCAAACGGAATATTCCCTGTGGAGCCGCTTTGCTGAAGCGGAAATTTTACCGACCTGCCAGGAGCTTGGCATTACCTATGTCGGCTATTCGCCAATGGGCCGTGGTTTTTTAACTGGTGCCTTCACCGACCCCAAAACATTAGATGAGAGTGATCGCCGCCGCGGCATGCCACGATTTGCTGAAGAAAACCTCGATCACAATCTTCAACTCGTTCAAACTGTGCAAGATATTGCTGCCAGCAAAGGCACCGGCATGGGACAGATTGCGCTGGCCTGGATATTCGCCAGTCCCTTCGACATTGTTCCGATTCCCGGCACCCGCAGCACCAAACATCTTGCTGATAATATCGGCGCTTTGGATATTAAATTGACGGCAGATGAAAAAGCACTATTGGACAAAACCTTTGCCATCGAAAATGTTGACGGCGCGCGCCAGCCTGAACACGTTCTTTCGACTGTCGACAAGGGGTAAGTATTTTCAAGTAGACTGCAACTTGCTGGCAAATTGACGTTGGTCAATGTTAGACGGAGAATCGATAGGTATAAATGTCGCCAGATGCGCCATATTTTGAACTATTTTATGGCGTTCCTTAATCGTGAAAGGAAATTGGCTACTATTTGTTTTTGATGACAATCAAAAGCGGCGAAGCAAATTTCACGTTATAAATTTAACCTTGTTATATGAACACCGGCAAATCCAGCCGGGAGGCATAACGAAAACGGAGACGATAAAATGAAGAAATTAACCACGGGAGTATTACTCGTTGGTGCTGCTGCTTTGCTGACAGCGACAAATGTAAAAGCTGAAACAGTAATGAAATTTAGCAGTTGGGCACCACCGACCCATCCACAAAATGCTAAAGTTTTTCCACTTTGGGGCAAACGGATTGAAGCTGCGACCCAAGGACGCGTTAAATGGAAAATTGAATATAAACTGGCATCACCACCTAAGCAATTTGAAGTTGTTCGTGATGGCATTGCCGATGCAGCCTGGATTTTTCACGGTTACAACACCCGTTATCTTGCTACGCAAGCGGTTGAAATTCCGGGTCTCGGCGCAACGGCAGAAGCAGCGTCCTATGCTTCGCAAAAAACTTTTGAAGATCATCTAGGCAAAGCCAATGAGCACCGGGGCGTTGTTGTCGCTACCATGTTCTCGCACGGCGATGCGGTTATTCATACCAAGAAACAAATTAAATCGCTTGCTGATCTTAAAGGCTTGAAAATTCGCGTTGCCGGCGGCGTAAGCAGCTTGGTTGGTAAACAACTTGGTGTCGTCGCGGTGAAAGTACCGGCGCCAAAAGTTTATGAAACACTGTCATCCGGTGTTGCCGATGGCGTCTTTATGCCGGTCGAAACGCAAAAAACCTTCCGTCTTAAAGAAGTCGTGCCTTATGTCACGTTTATGCCGGGTGGCCTCTATTATGGCAGCTTTGCGATAATTGCCAGCCCCGCATTCCTTGACAAATTGTCAGCTCAAGACCGTAAAGCTGTGCTCAGCACAACCGGTACCAGCCTCGCCAAAGCCGTCGGCAAAATTTGGGAACAAGGTGATATTACTGGTTTGGCAGATGCCAAAAAATCAGGCAGTAAAATTCAAACTGCTGGCAGTTCTATCATGTCACAATACAAAGGGATCACGGCTAATATCGAAGCGAATTGGCTCAAGAAAATGGGCAAATTCAAAAACATCAACGCCAAAGCCGCTTTGGCTGATCTTCGTGCCGCTGCTGCTAATTACAAGTGAGCGACACGCCTGAAATAACGGACGATATGTCCAAGGGAAACGCCGCAGCAAATATGCTGCGGCGTCTCACCGACGGCACCTCGTCCTTGTTTCTATTTGCCATGATGGTGATGACCTGCATCGACGTCGTCGGTCGTTATGTTTTCAATTCGCCGTTGAACGGCGCCACGGAACTCACCGAATTGTTCATGGGCATTCTAATTTTTGCCGTCCTGCCAACCGTCAGCTACCGTGAAGAACATGTATCGGTCGATTTGTTGGATTTGTGGTTCCCTGAGAAACTCATCAATCGCCGCCAATTACTGATCAATGCCTTGGCCATGGTTATGATGGCGACAGTGGCCTGGCGCATGTGGATTTTTGCTGTAAAGGCGGTTGATTACGGCGACGCCACCGAATATTTAGCAATTCAATACGCGCCAATTTATTTTTTCATTTCCCTGTTATGTGCGGCAACTTCTATCGCGCTTTTGCTCAACATCCCGCGCTACATTAAAGGTCGGGGACCACTGTCTCCGGGTCATGATGAAACCGTTCATGACGATTTGAAGTCGACTTAAATTCAATTATTAACCTATAGATCGGAAGATCAGTGACTGTTGCTCTTATTGGATTTGCTATCCTAATTATTCTCGTTTTTCTACGGATACCCATCGCCTTTGCCATGGGTCTGGTTGGCGTCGCTGGCTTTGCCTTCGAGAGTGGTTGGGGTCCTTCACTGGCCATGGTTGGCACGCGCTTTTCCGAGACCGCACTGAGTTATGGTCTATCGGTGGTGCCGATGTTCATCCTAATGGGTAACTTAGTTTCCAAAGCCGGTCTATCAGCAGAACTATTCGCTGCCTCACACGCTTTTCTTGGCCACCGCAGAGGCGGTCTTTCAATGGCAACAATCGTCGCCTGTGGCGGCTTTAGCGCGATTTGCGGCTCAAGCCTGGCAACAGCAGCGACGATGTCCAAAGTCGCCTACCCTGAAATGCGCCGTTATGGCTATGCCGAAAGCCTCTCGACTGCATCGATTGCAGCTGGTGGCACGCTGGGAATTTTGATCCCACCCAGCGTTATTCTGGTGATCTATGGCCTGATGACCGAAACCAGTATTCGCGAATTGTTTGCGGCTGGTTTCATACCGGGGTTCCTCGGAATTTTGCTTTATCTTTGCGCCGTGCAATTTGTGGTATGGCGAAACCCTGAAGCGGGCCCGCGCGTCGCCAGGATGGGTTGGTCAGAACGACTGCAAGCGCTCAAAGGCGTTTGGGGCACGATGCTGCTGTTTATCCTGGTAATTGGTGGAATTTACGGTGGTATTTTTACGCCGACCGAAGCAGCCGGCGTTGGCGCCGGCGGTGCTTTTCTACTGGCCCTCGCCAGAGGCATCCGAAGTTTTCGCGCTTACTTCGAAGTACTGGTTGATAGCGCCCGAACCTCGGCAATGTTGTTTACCGTGCTGTTCGGCGCCATGATTTTTTCCAACTTTGTCAATCGGGCAGGATTGCCGGATGGCTTATTGAGCATGGTGACCGGATTTGATGTTTCGCCGCTGGTGGTTATTTTTATCATCGTTGCGATTTACATCGTGCTCGGCTGTATCTTTGAAAGCCTGTCGATGCTGCTGCTTACCATTCCGATTTTCTTCCCGGTCATTAAAGGCTTAGGCTATGGCGGCATGGGCGAAGAGGCAATTCTGGTCTGGTTTGGCATCGTCGCCGTGGTCGTCACTGAGATCAGTTTGATCACACCACCGGTCGGATTAAACGTCTTTGTACTGGCCGGCGTATTAAAAGACGTCAAAACCACAACCGCCTTTAAAGGTGTCACACCATTTTGGTGTGTCGATATTATCCGCTTGCTGATCCTGGTCTTCTTACCCGGCTTGGTGATGTTATTGCCGAACCTGCTTTACCATTAAATATTAGCTCAATACCTATTAGTAAATTGCCACATTAATGTCCTATTTGTGGCATTTTCTATAGGATATTATTGTATGCCAAAAATTATTCTGGGGGCTGACCCAGCTAACTAGTTCAAATACTGTTTAACCCACTGTTTTACTTGTCTTAATTGATCCTGTGGCTTGGGGTTGTTAAATCGCCACTCACATTCCTTTAAAAATAGCCCAA
>JABIIH010000279.1 GCA_018649245.1 Rhodospirillaceae bacterium
GACCCATTCTTTAAATTTTTTCTTGGTGAAGTTGAACTCCATCCCTTTGCCATCGGCAATAAGCTCATCCACTCTATTTGGTGACACCTTTATGATAAGGGAATCTTCTCGATCAAACATCATGGCGATAAAATCTCCTTGATATCGGAGACAGGGAGATTTCATCATGGTTGATTTCTCAACGCCTTTTTCCAAGACAATCTTGTCGGCGATGTCGTCGTAGCGCATGACATAATCCTTTAATATTTCGATGGTGACAGAATATATTCTGTTTTACATCCTTAGCAAGCGCTCCGAATTGCCGTGCAGAATTTTTGCTTTATCCTCGGCATTGAGCATGATCGTTTCCATCCATTTCGGACCAGGCTCATTCGGCACAAACGGATAATCGATGGCAAACAGAACACGATCGATGCCCATCTCCTGGATACAAAGCAACAATGCTGGATCCGAGAAAAAGCCTGACGTCGTGATGTAGAAATGCGAGGTGAAAATATCTCTAAAGGCGACGCCGTCATTACCCGGCCGATTAAGCGCCAAATCTATGCGCCACATCAGGAACGGCAAGGTTTCGCCCAGATGGCCAAGAATAATTTTGAGGTTCGGATATTTCTCAAATACACCGGACAGCACCATTCGAATGCCGGCGGTCGCGGTTTCCATGGTAAAGCCCCAGCCAGCGTTCAAAAAGCCCGGGAATTTTTCAACATAGTCCTTGAGGTAAACGTCGATAACTTTTTGGTGGGGAATACCAGGATGCAGGTAAATAGGTACATCCAGCGCCTCGGCGCGTTCAAAAATTGGCCAGAACTGTTGGTCATCGATAAATAGTTCACCCCCCGTAAGCCCGTGGATCATAGCGCCTTTCATACCGAGCTTGGTGACCGCGCGCTCTAATTCATCGGCGGCCGCTTTGGGATTAGCCGTCGCAATTGCCGCAAATCCTGCCAGCCGGTCCGGATTGGCCTGACAAATTTCATATAAATGATCGTTCGCTGCCGTGGCGATGGCTGGGCCGGTTTCGGCATCTAATTTTTGAGTTGAGGGAGCACCATGGGATAACACTTGGACGTCGATGCCGCATTCATCCATTGACTTAATCCGGCCTTCACCGACGTCTTGAATTTTATCTTTGATGAAACCACCGAGCTTGCCATCAAGCCCCTGAAAATGCTTGGTGACCTGATCATCATAATAATGTTCTTCAATGGCAATGACGCGCTGACCGTCTAGAATCGACATGGCATTCCTCCCCTGTTTTGTGTTTCGTAATCTTTTGCTTAATTTTTTGAATTGTCAAACCAGACCACGTCGATAAAGCTTGCCGGTCGGACCGGTCGGTAGAGCATCGTGGAAATGAACAGCTTTCGGCAGATGGGTCTTAGGCAAAAGCTCCTGGTCGAGGCAAAAATTTAATAACTCGCCCTCGTTAACTCCTTCTCTCGCCACCAAATGCGCCTCAATGCGCTGACCCCATTTTGGATCATCAACTCCAACTACAGCCGCCATTTGGATAGCCGGGTGTTTTAAAAGTGCAGCCTCAACTTCTTCGGCGTAGACTTTGATACCGCCGGTATTGATGCGATTGTCGAGACGGCCTTTGACGTAAAGCAAGCCGTTCGCGATATAACCAAGATCACCACTACGCCACCAGCCGCCAGCGAATTTTTTCTCAGTCTCCTCTGCATCACCATAATAACCGGCGGCAACCGATGCACTGTTAAGGGCAATTTCACCGATCTCACCCAGTGCCAGTTCATCCTCAAACGAGCCATCAGGATCAATGAGGCGAATGTTGGCATCTTTAACCGGCTTGCCGGTCGATGCCGCCTGCCCCTTTACGGCTAAAATATCGGAGCCGGCGATCACACCGGAGGCACAGCCGCCTTCAGACGCCAGATAAGAGGTCATTACATTAGGACAAATTTTGGCCTGCAAATCTTCGACCAGACTTTCGGAGCCGGGTTCGCCTGAATAAAACGCGGACTTGAGATGCGAGAGATCGTATTTGCCCGGCTCCGCCGCCATCACCATTCGCCACACAGTCGGCACCAATGGTGCGAGAGTGATTTTCTCTTTTTCTAATGTTGATAAAAAATCTGCTGGATCAAAACCAGCGCCGAACAACACGCGGCCTTTGATGAAAATAAACGGCAGCACGGTGTGAATCCAGGCCGCAAAGGACGGCGCCATGATAACGATGGTGCTGTCACTTTGGTCCCAGCAATCGTAGCTAAAGGGGCCATATTCTGCCGTTGCCGCTAATGTTGCTTGGCTGTGCAGGATACATTTGGGCACCCCCGTGGTGCCGGAAGAGATTAAAATGAGCGCTGGGTCATCAGGCGCCAATTCCTTGGCAGCTATTGGTTCACTTGCGTCCAGGTCTATTGAAAGAGTGACGGCGTTATCGTCTTCGATGAGTGCTCGCGCCTCTTCAGCTAAATTAGAATCAGTGAATATTTTTTTGGCTTTGATAAACTCGATATTATTACGGTTACGCTCAGAGGTTTCTCGCACATGTAGACAACAGGGAATAATACCGCTGACCAAGCAGGCAAAAAACGTCACCGCATGAGGGACAGAACTACCGCAATAAAAAGCGACCACATCGCCTTTAGATAAACTTAATTTGTTGAATTGCGCCTGAGCAGCACCGATCTTTTGCCAAAGCTCCGTCCCGGTCAGGTTTTGGCTTTCATCGGCAATAAAAACCGTCTCGGCTTTTTCCGCACAAGCCTGCTTGATGATGGAGGCGATGGTCGATGACGCCACGGTGGGATGCTCCGCCAAATAGTTAAAGACTTTTGGCGATAATGTACTTCATAACTTCATTGGTGCCAGCGTAAATTCGATGCACTCGTGCATCCGCCCAAGCCCGAGCAATCGGGAACTCCCAAACATAGCCATAACCGCCATGCAATTGCAGGCAGTCATCCAATACCCGGTCAGCCAGTTCGGTTGTCCATAATTTGGCCTTGGCTGCCAGATACATCGAACACTCACCTTTGGTATGGAGCTCAATGCAGCGATCCATAAACGGCCGGCCAGCCTCAACTTCGGCTGTCATTTCAGCCAGTTTGAACTGGGTGTTCTGAAAATCGAATACCGTTTGGCCGAAGGTCTTGCGTTGCTTGGTGTATTCAATGGTTTGATCAATAGCCGCTTCAGCCAAAACGATTGAGCGCACCGCCACCACCAGTCGCTCCTGTGCCAGACCATCCATCAGTAAAGCCCAGCCTTGATTAAGCTCACCCACCAGATTGGCTGCCGGCACCCGGACATCGTCGAAAAACAGCTCTGCCGTATCCTGCGCCTTATTGCCGATCTTTTTGAGATTCTTGCCCCGGCTGACACCCCGCAGCGATAAATCGACCCAGAACATCGAAACGCCTTTGGCCCCTAACGAAGGATCGGTTTTGGTTGCGAGCAAAACATAATCGGCGATATGGCCATTGGTGATAAAGGTTTTGGCGCCATTGATGATGTAATCGTCCCCATCAGCTTTGGCATTGGTCGTGATCTCTTTCATATCACTACCGCCGCCGGGCTCTGTGAGACCAATGGCTGAAATCCACTCGCCGGTGACCATTTTTGGCAGCCAGGTTTTTTTCTGCTCTTCATTACAGAAGTTCTGC
>JABIIH010000280.1 GCA_018649245.1 Rhodospirillaceae bacterium
CGGACTTCATCAGGGCCAGCGGTAATAGTACCGCGCAAACAGGCCGGACACATGACCGCTCCCCGCTGGATCATCAAAGTTCATTTTTATCTTGCAAAAAAGGAGCCGTCCACACATGACAGCACCGCCAGATTTTGAGGGCTAATTTGTTATATTATTGAATTTAAACAAGAAAGAGTTACCAGATTTGTCCTTTTCGGTCCGGTAATTTCAACCCTGTTAATAAATGAAATAATTATGCTCTCTTCACCCAAATAATTGGTGCAGCCCATAATAAACGAACACCTTCAATCGCTGGCGCGTTGTAGGAAACTAACGTGTAACTTCCATCTGCCGGACCAGAAATTAGCTTTTTGACAAAACCTTCACCCTGATCGGTTTTTACAACGCAGTCTCTATTTAAGCACTGTTGAATATCAATACCGCGCCGACGAGAACATAAAAGATAATCACCCGGGCGATATACTGGGAGCATTGATTCTCCCCTGACTTCAATAGCTATTGGGTCAGCGTCATCTAGCGAAAAATCTACTTCTTCGCTCGATGAATTTATGGGACTATTATCGATTGGTATAAAACTTTCTCCGGATGTCACTCTTCCAACAACCGGTATTTTAATCACGGCGGGTCCAACATCAAATCGTAGCCAACTTTCTGTTACACCTAAGCAGTCAGCCAGTCGCAGCATCGTGTCGCCACGAGGTTGATCCACCTTACCTTGCAAATATTTGTAGACTTTTTGCTCATCTATTTCGGCTCGTCGTGCGAGCTCACGCTGAGACCAGCCTTTCCAGCTAAGTGCCCGCCATAAACGTTTGGACCAATGTTCCATGATTTATTTTCCAAATTACCGCTAAAGTCATAATTTTATTCTAATTTATTTGTTATTTTTAAGCGTAATTCGGAGAATAATCAAATATTATTGTCCCGATTTTTTCCAAGTGAAACTATGAGGAACCAGTGCCCAGATTTATCTCGCTCGGCCCGCCATTTATCTTATTTTATAACAGTCTGTTATAATATTTATCTAATTTTACCTACAACTGTACCTACAAAATTGGCCGCCTTTAGCGCCTTTTTCGTGTTTATCGGCCTTATCCATATTTATGTCCGCTATACACTCGAATGCGGACATCAATTACCTAGGGCCAAAGAGTCCGCTCTTAGCCAATAGCGGACCTGGGTATTCAAAATGTTTGTGCCAGTCGCTGAGGTTTGCTTACCATCAAACTCGCATATGCCAATTAGCCGAAAATCTCGGCATTCTGTCCATTCACCTCGGGCTTCGGTGGGCGGCGAGAAGCAGGCCCAGCCGGTCAACGCGTCTGGCGGATAAACTTCAAAAGCTGCGGGCCGAAGGTCTCGTCCGCTGTATTGATATGGTAAACTACGGATAGGTGACTGTGCCCGGCGATTTCGGCTTGCAGAGGACAGCGTCCATCACGCTTGCAGATGGCGGCCACGAGTTCGGCTGAGGATTTCTTGACTGGGGGAAGATCTAACTCAGCGACCACGACGAATAGTGGAATCCGCCGACCATCCAAATGATTTAGGGTCGTTCTTTCGGGATATTTGCTCGCATCGTCGCCAAAATAGGCGCGATCAACCTTACGGTTAATATTGGCCCGGAAATTACCCGAGACCAAGATGGCGCCTCTGACCCCGTCCTTGCCGTCGGCCGCGTGAAACTTTTCGATAAAAGTATAGGCTGCGACATGGCGGGCGCCCGCCGAGTGACCCATCAGGAAAATGCGGTCCGGGTCACCGCCGTACTTGCCGGCATTGGCCTTAAGCCAGGTGATGATGCTGGCGATGTCCTCAGGACCTGATGGCCATCGATGCTTAGGCGTCAGCCGATAGTTGGCGTTGATGCCAAGGATGCCATGCCGGGCCGCATATTTGAGCACGTTGTCATAGATCAGACCGACCCGGCTTTTGCTGCCGCGGCGAAAGCCGCCACCATGTAGAAAAAGTAAAATGGGCGCCGCACCGTTGGTTGTTGCAGCGGATTGGTGAATGTCCAGCCGATGGCGGGGATCAGGCCCATAAGCAATCTCGCGGCTGACTTCGCCAGAACCTTGTGGTCCTGCTTTATGCAGCGGCGTGTAAATTGCCCTAGTGCGACGGGCTATCGGTCCGTTTAATGCGTTGCCCATCTCGAGGATGGCCCGCTGTGCATCTGGAGTTTTTGATATCTGCGCCTGTGTTGCGTGCGCCCAAATTACGATCAACGCTATCGAAAGCGTGGACACCTTGGTTAAGATTAGTTTCATGGTCCGATATCCTCCCATATATTAATTTTAATCAGGCAATATCTTCATAAGAAGATATCCCTGACGAAATCTCCTCATCTAAGAATTCGCGAAGCTTGCCAAGAGCCTGATAGAGGTGGATTCGTTCCACCGGTTCCAGTTGGTTAAGTAGTAGCGCCTGACGGGCACGTCCCTGATCGACTATTTCAGTTTCCAGGCTGCGACCTGTAGAAGTGATCGTGAAGATAGCACTACGTCCATCTCGCGGATCAGAACCTCGCTCGACGCAATCCATTGCGATTAGCGAGGCGGTTGCTCGGCTAATACGACCTTTGTCAACAGATAGTTCGACAGCGAGTTGCCGCACGGTCGAGCTATCGCATTGTGCTAGTCGGGCGAGAATGCGTCGTTCGGTCAGAGAAATACCGAATTTATCGGAAAGAAACCTTACAGATTGACGGTCGAGCATTCTTGATAGCGTACTTACTCGATAGGTTAGGTAGTCTTCCAATTCGAGATTCGGGTACGCGTGGTCTGTTTTCGGTGCGCGGATTGAACTGGGTATCGTCAAGTCGAACTTCGCATTCATACCGTTTCTCTTCGCTAAGGATAAACAATCCAGTTGCTCAATATAAAATTATTGTCAAAACAACAATGTTATGTCAACAAAATTTGTTAGCCAATCAATTTTGTCCTACCATCAAGTATTTTTGATGGTAATTCAGAATATCCGTACGGCGCGTTTTAGATAGTGCCAGAAGGCTCTGTCCGCTTTGGGTCAAAAACAGACTCTTTGGCCCATACCCCTCAATATCTGCCGTCGGGGGTAAAGCCAACATTGGAATTAAGAAGTTTCACTATTAGAAGCCAAAGCCCAGGTTTATCCCTCTCTCTCCCTCCACCAGCAACAGCACACTCTACTCCCCCAACCAATCAAGCTATCTTCCGGTTGCGGTCCGAGGGTGGTACCTCTAGGCCGATGGCTGTGATTTTTTCGTCAATATCTTCCTTGTATTTAGCCCGCAATTCTTCGTTGTTCCATTTGCGGATGCCGTAGGTAACCGAAAGATTGGAAAATTTGGAGCCGGTTTTACCAAAGGTATCGAGGGCGTGAGGATACCATTTGTCGACGGCTGCTTGGATTTCCGCTTTGCCGGCGCCAGCCAGCTTTTGATAGTCCTCATTCAGTGAGAGATCGCGGGCGCGCCTAGCGCCAAAAGAGGCGTGGAATTTTTCCTCATGGACCATGCTCGTCATCTCGCGGGCCAACGGTGCGTATGAACAATTCAGCATGGCATGGAGATGATACCAGGCGACCAAATCCATACAAAAACAAAACCCGACCACATCGACCCAGCTTTCGAACGGCACATTAAAAGCGTCAATCGGATGATTGCCCATGCGCAATTCCAGCAATTGGTCGGCCATCGCCGCACCCTCCGGGCCGAATGAGCGCAACAGGCGGCTATCGATAAATCCCTGATGGGCCTCATCGGCGGCAATCTGGGCTTGAATGAAACGGTCCTCGGCGGTCGGCCCTTGATTGATCCAAGGCTGGTGCTGTTCGACAGAAGCAAATTCGGTGGAAGCCAGAGCGTAGATTATTTTGAGCAGGGTTTCACGGTATTCGTCGGGCATCTGCTCGACGGTTTCCACCTTTTGCATGCCCTTCATTTCGCCCCATTCGACGCCTCGTGATACCCGCATATTGAAACTCCTGTTCAAATAAATTTACCGGTAAAAGTATAATCATTTGATAGTCGTTATCAACTCGCAGTTTGCCTAAGGCCTAGGGCTGGCTTTTCGAAACGATATTCTCAGCCGTTTTCACCTGCCGGTAAACCAGCAGATGCCAGGCTAGGAAGGCGATGGCAATCACTGTGGCGCTCCAATGGATGAATGGATCGGTAATCAGGATCAGCAGTCCCAATAGTAGTCGAACGACAATTTCCCAAATAGGTAACCGGCGTTGGTCAAAGCCGATAACCGCGCTTGAGACAAGATAAATCACGACGAGCAGACGCGATATAATTGATAAAAACGGCAACCATTCGAACTGTGTGCCGGATTCCTCAACCAGGAGAATGACTGGATAGAAGGCAAAGACAAAGGGCACCACGAATTTCACCAAGCCGATGCGCATGGCGTAGACAGCCGTCATCATCGGCGGTCCACCGGCGATCGACGCCGCCGCATAAGCCGCGATCGCTACCGGCGGTGTGATCGACGAGGCAACGCTGTAATAAAGCACGAAGAGATGGGCTACCAGCACCGACAGACCCAGGCTGGTAATAGCCGGACCCAAAATAAGGATCACGGTAAGGTAAGCGGGCAAGGTCGGGATACCCATGCTCAGCATAAGCGCCGCCAGGGCGGCTATCATCAAGGTGATTACAAGACTTGTTCCTGTTGCCTCGCCAACCAGCAAGGTGAAATCATTCGGCAATCCGGTAGCAGCTAGTACGGCCACAATGATCCCAACGACTGCCACCGACATCAGCAGCTCACTAAACTGCCGGCCGCCATTGGCGAAGGCATTTAAAATAAGGAGGGGCGTTTTCCTGACTTCCGGATTGAGAAAGCTGAGAGGTATGAGAACGGTCAGGGCGATATTGCCCGCGCCGGCTGGTGAAAATCCGTATAATAGGGCCGTCACCACAGTTGCGATCGGAACGAACACCAGGATCAGATTGTAATAGTCTTGCCGGCGAACGACGAGATCGGTGTCTGTGTCGGATAAATCGGCAACCGCTTCAATGCCGAGCCGCCTCGATTCAAAAACGACACTGGCGAACAGGCTGGCGTAATACGCCAAGGCCGGAATGAGTGCTGCAATAATAATATGGAGGTAAGGAATTTCGGTGATATCGGCCATCACCAGCGCTGCCGCGCCCATGACGGGGGGCATGATCTGACCGGCACTTGAAGCCGTCGCTTCAACACCGCCGGCAAAGGCCCGATGAAATCCTCGCCGTATAATCATTGGTATTGTGATTACCCCGGTGGCCACCACATTGGTCACGGCGCCTCCCGACATGGTGCCGAACAAGGCGGACGAAACGATTGCCGCGTGGGCCGGGCCGCCCCGCAGCCGGCGGGTGAAATGGAAGGCTATTTTAATCAGCGAATGGGCGCCGCCTGTGCGTTCAAGCATGGCGCCCAAGAGAACGAAGGGAAAGGCGGTGAATATAAGTATGGCGGTGATGCCGCCGACCACGCCCTCGCCGAGATTAAACCACAGATCTTCCGCCGAGCTGCTTAATATATCGAATGGCGCCGTCCTAAAAATACCGGGCCAATAGGGTCCGGTGAAATAGTAAAACAGGGTGACAATGCCGACGATCGCCAGCGCCGCTCCCCAGACACGCCAACAAAGTATGATGAACGCGGCCGACGCCATGAGTGCTATCGCCGCATGGGAGCCCTCAAAGATGACCATCGAGTCCACCATTTCTAGCATATCGACGGAAAAACGCCACAAGGCAAATGAAATCACGGCGAGAATCAAGAGATCGAGAGCCAGGCCAGTGCTTTTAAGACCGGGGCGGTTCTTCGCCCAGCCAACCGCAAAGGAAAATTTCAAAGTAACGACGAGCACGGCAGCACCGAGCATCAGTGGCCGGACAATTTCAGGCTGGAATGGACCCATCCTTGGCACAATCCAGTAGCTCGGGTAGGAATTGATCAGTCCGACAAAGGCGACAACCAAGCTCACTAGATAAATCGAGTTTTGGCGCCAGTCCGATTCTGCACCAGCCTGCATGTCGTTATTCATACATTTTTAGTCCATTTGGAATTAACGATCAGGACTGGCCCAGCCAAACGCGCCGGCCTTGCCTGTCCTGATCGTCTAATGATTAGCCCTTATGGAATAAGATGGGCGGGAATTTTGAAGCCGATTTCTTTATAATATTTCACCGCGCCTGGGTGCAGCGGCACGTTAACACCCGCTAATGGATTGGACTTGCTGAGTGTTTTCAAAACAGCGGCGCTTTTATGAATTTCATCCAAATTTCCCCACATCGCCTTGAGCATTTTGTAGATGAGATCGGCATCCATGTTCTTACGCACCAGGATGAAGCTGTTAGCAGCCGTCGTCCGGACATCGCCACCGACCTGATTGTTGTAGGTACCGGCCGGAATGGTGGCGTTCTCATTTATCAATTTCTCGATCATGATTTTTTGCCATTTTTTACCGTCGGCTGCTTTGCCGGCTCCGAGCAGGACAAACTTTTTCTTAGCACCGATTTGGTTGATGACCGCAGAGCCAATGGACGTCGGCCGCAAGAATACATCAATTTGCCCATCCAGCATGGCCTGCATTCCCTGTCCCCAAGGAAGTCTGATAACTTCGAAGTCTTTTTTCGGCGTATATCCTGTCACAACGGTCAAATAGGAACTGGATTGGGCGTAAAATCCACCCGCTGGCGGACCCATATAGACCCGTTTGCCCTTAATGTCGGCGAGGGTTTTGATACCAGAATCCTGCCAGGCGATAATATGAATAGCGCTGGCTGGAAAACCAAATATCGCGGCCATTGAATTGTAGGCTTTGTTGGCTTTCTTTGGCAGTTTTTTATACATGCGTTGGCCGTTTTTGAGCCACCCCGAGATCTGGGGAACGAAATGAATCATTTCCAAGTCACCCGTGCCAAATTTTAGGACCGACCGGGTTAACGTTTGGCCCGTGTTAATTTGCAGTGAGACGCCGATTTCTCTGGGAAAAATCTTGCCCAGAACGGTCAGCAATATGGCCGGCGAGCCAGCCGGGCTGGTCGCATCAACCCGCAGTATTTTGGATTGCGCATTGGCGCCCGAAGCCGCCAGGCTCATGGTCAGAGCGACGACAAGACTAAGTGACAAAGTTCTAAAGTTTTTCATATCAATTCCTCCCAGTTATAATTATCTATGACTGTACTGTCATTATGCTGGCTAGCGCTAGCAATTCAAAGCTCAATTACATTAGCCCCTTAGCGAAGGGGAGCAGTTTTGCGCATTCGACAAATTTCAAATTCACCGATGAAGAATAGATAATCTTTTACGTTTACAGCCAATTCAAAATTGGCCGAAGGGTATAACTCTGGTTAATAGCCTCTCAGCTTTATTCGGACACCGCGCTTTTCAGGATTGCTCTGAAACCCTGAAATGCTGGGCCGGGTGGGCTGGAACGGCGTCTGGCGATGCCGCCTTCAAAATCCCAAAAAGTGCCTTCATGCGATATTTGGGTTAGTCCAAAAGCCTCAATTTCAGATCTGCTGTTCTCGGCAAATGTGGAAAGATAATCAGTGGAACGGGCAATGGTAATGGCGCCTAGGTAGCTCGTTTCAACAGCCACATTGGGGGGTTCCAGGCTATTGGCCGCAAAATAGGCACCGATCGTGCTCCCGCTGGCTCGATCATCAGCCAATACAATCCACGGATATTTACTCAGTTCTTCGGCACTGACCTTCTTTTTTGATGCCAGCGGGTGCCCGGCCCGACCAAAAACGGTGTGGCGCAATTTCAAAAGAGGCTCTTTCACAATGTCTGCGTGATCGGGGAAATCTAAGCCTCCGCACACCATATCTAAATCACCATCGAGTAATTGTTGGATGCCTGCATCGAACCCCGGCCCGGTCACTGAGACCCGAACATCTGGAAATTGTTTGTGAAACTCGTTGATCACCGGCGGCAGGATAGAGAGCAGCCAAACGGGTCCGGCAGCAATGCGAAGACGACCACTTACCCCCTTGTTCTGATCGGCCAATTCAGCAAGCGCATGCTTGTATTCCAGGGTCATCAGCTTAACTCTGCGGGCCAGAATTTGGCCTTCAGCCGTTAACACGACCCCAGTAGGTAAACGATCAAAAAGCGTCACCCCGAGAAGGTCTTCTAGTTGCTTTAAACTGCGCGTTACCGCGGGTTGGGTGATGCCAATTGTCTTGGCGGCGGCGGAAAGAGTACCTGCCTTAGCCACTTCTGAGAAGTAGTAGAGGAGTTTTGAATGTCTCATTGCCTGCCGCTACCTCCAGCACCTCCTATAAATAGAACTGATAGCCTCCGGTCAAGTTCTCATATTACAGATCAAACGCCGGTAACTAATATAAAAAACAATCAAAGCTCGGTTTTGACTGGCAAGTATCGCTTTGTTTCACGACCGACAAAAAAATAATTCTTAGAGGAAGAATTTACCATGGGAAAATTGATGACAGGTGCGGGAGCACTAGCCAAATCAATTATTAATCACGGCGTGGATACGGTTTTCGCCTTACCGGGCGCTCAGCTTGATCCGCTGTTTGACGCTTTTCACGCGGAACGGGATTCTCTCAGGGTCATTCATACGCGCCATGAACAGGGCGCCGCCTATATGGCGCTCGGCTATGCTCAATCGACGGGCCGCGAAGCCGTGTGCGCAGTTGTGCCCGGACCAGGTGTGCTTAACGCCGGGGCGGGGCTCCTGTCGGCCTACGGCAATGGCGCTAAAGTCTTATGCATCGGTGGTCAGATTCCCAGTAAAGCCATCGATAAGGGCGTCGGGCTTCTCCATGAAATGTACGATCAGAAAGGAACCATGGCGGCCGCGACAAAATGGCAAAGCCGCATCGACAACCCGGGTGATGCACACGCCGTTATAAGCGAGGCTTTTCGGCAAATGAACACGGGCCGCCAACGACCGGTCTTTGTCGAAATGGCGCCCGATATAATGGCCGCCGAGACAGAACTCGACATTCCGGTCGTAAACCGGGACTACGAAATGCTTCAGCCCGATCCGGACTTGGTCGAACAGGCGGCAGCCCTATTGGGCAACGCGGAAAATCCGGCGATCTTCGTTGGCGGCGGTATTTTCGGCGCCGAGCAGGCATTGCTGGATCTGGCCGAGACCCTCCAGGCGCCGGTCTTCATGACTGCTACCGGTCGGGGCGCTGTCGATGAAAGACACTATCTGGCCCAAAACATGATTGCCGCGGGCCGACAATGGCCCAAGATCGATACCGCCTTGGTCGTTGGTACTAAGTTCCTGATGCCAATTTCCCAATGGGGCTGGGATGATGAGGTAAAACTGGTACGGATCGACCCTGACCCGAAGCAATCTGTCGACAAGTGGATTCCA
>JABIIH010000117.1 GCA_018649245.1 Rhodospirillaceae bacterium
AATGAGCCGGTTTATGCTGTTCACGTAGTGGACCTGAGTTTTCAACATCTTCCTGATAAATAATATAGAGCATATCGACTACTCCTTGAGGGCAAAGAGGCCTTCAATTTCGACCGTGACGTTATAAGGCATGGCGGCAACACCGGCCGCTGTCCTGGTGTGCTTACCGAGCTCACCAAAAATATCATGCATCAGTTCTGACGCCCCATTGACTACTTGAGCGACCTGGTCAAAGCCTTCAATGGTTGCGACAAAGCCGCGCAAATTAAGCACCCGCTCGATGCGATCCAAATCGCCATCTAAGGCATGTTTGGCCTGGGCCAGCACATTGAGTGCCGACATTCGGGCGGCAGCCTGACCATCTTCCAAGCTTTGCTCGCGGCCAACATGGCCAAAATATTTGATCTCGCCGTCAACCGCCGGCAACTGGCCGGAAACTCGTAGCGTATTATTATAAATCAGATAAGTTTCAATTTTTGCGGCTTTTGGTATCGCCGCGGCGGGAATTTCGATACCCAGTTCCTGCAATCGTTGGTCAATTTTTCCCATGAGATAAAAATTCCTGTTGTTATCGTTTTAGTTTAAGTCACCTGCTCAACTTGTCTAGATTTCAATCCTCAGCTTGGCTAAATCCTTTCAAAGGTCTAAGCAAACTGTTAGAGAAACGCCATAAGAAAATATTATTGGGGATAAGAGAAAATCACATGAGAGCAATTCGTGTCAGTGAAAAATCGGCAAGTTCAGATGATCTGAAGTTTGAGCTTGCCGATATTGAAACGCCAAAAATCAAAGACGGCGAATGTCTGGTCGAAATTCAGGCCAGCGGCATCAATCCGAGCGACGTCAAAGCTCTGTTGGGTAAAATGCCGAACTTAACCTGGCCACGTACCCCGGGCCGGGATTATGCCGGTGTCGTTGTCGAGGGCCCAAGCGAGTTGGTCGGCAAGGAAGTTTGGGGCACCGGCGGTGATCTTGGTATGGGCCGGGATGGCGCTCATGCAGAGTTTAACGTTGTCGATGTCGCGGGTATTCGTGAAAAGCCAGCCAATCTTTCAATGGCTGAAGCGGGCTCTGTCGGCGTTTCCTGGACCTGCGCCTGGCTTGGCATGGTGCCGGGTGCCCATGTGGCGGAAGGAGAAACCGTCGCTGTCTTGGGCGCCAATGGCAAAGTTGGTGAAGCGTCCATCCAAATTGCCACCGCAGCCGGGGCCAGTGTGATCGCGGTTGAACGAACCCGGGACGAGTATTTCGGACACGCCACCGGCCCGGTTGACGTCGTTAATCTCGAACATGAGCCGGATGTGCATCAAGCGATCATGGATCGTACCGACGGTAAGGGCGCTGATATTATCATGAACACCGTCGGCAGTCCTTATTTTGACGCCGCTTGTAACTCGCTTGCCAAGCAAGGCCGTCAAATCATTTGCACGACCATTGAAGAAGAAAATATGATTAATCTCCGGACATTTTATCGCGGTAATTATCATATGATCGGTGTCAGCAATATGGATCATAACAATATTCTCTCCGGCGAATTGCTCGAGGACATGAAGCCGGGCTTCGAAAGTGGTGCCTACAAACCCTATCCGATCAAGGACGAAAATATATATGGTCTGGCGAACGCCGGCGAGGCCTATCAGATTGTCCTCAAAGGCACCTCCCGTGCCCGCATCGTGATAGATCCGAAAGCGTAAATTTAAAGATGTCTCATTTCACCAAATCAGCCAAAAATGCCACGCCGCTAATTCCACTGACCAAAGATCAGCTGGCCAAGTGGCAGAAAAAGCAAAGCCAGCGCGTGCAGGCCTGGCTTTCCAGCACGGGCTTTAAAGCTGGTCCGGGTGAGACCTGTTTGCTTTCTGACAATAATGGCAAATTAAACCAAGTTCTCGTTGGCGTATCCAAAGCTGCCGATCTTTGGGATTGCGGTAATTTGTCGAAATCCCTGCCCGCCGGAAATTATTGCTTTGATCAAAGCAAGGCGGCCGATATCGAAAAATGGGCGCTCGGCTGGGCTTTGGGCGCGTATTCTTTTGGCCGCTACAAGAACGACCAAAAACAGCCGAAAAAAGCGCGCCTCCTGCTGCCAAAAACTTGCGACAGCCGATCCTTGGAAAATACGGTTGAGGCGTTTTATCTGGCGCGTGACCTGATCAACACGCCAGCCGGTGACATGGCTCCAGCGCAGCTGGCCAGTGCCGCGCGCGCACTCGCTAAAAAACACAAAGCAACCTGCAAAGTTATTGTCGGCAAAGATTTGCTGGCCAAAAACTATCCGGCCATCCACGCCGTCGGTCGCGCTGTTGAAACAAAAGACCAGGCGCCTCGCCTGATCGATTTTAGCTGGGGCAAAAAAGCCGCACCGAAAGTGACCCTGGTCGGCAAAGGCGTGTGCTTTGACACGGGCGGGCTTGATCTCAAGTCAGCCGGCGGCATGAAATTAATGAAAAAGGATATGGGGGGTGCGGCCAATGTCTTAGGCCTCGCTCATATGATTATGGCGGCCAAGTTACCGATCCGCCTGCGGGTGCTCATTCCGGCGGTTGAAAATAGTGTTTCCGGCAATGCGCTACGCCCTTTGGACGTTGTCCCAAGCCGCAACGGCAAAACCATCGAAATTGGCAATACGGATGCTGAAGGCCGGGTAATCCTCGCCGATGCACTTAGTGAAGCAGCGCGTGAAAAACCCGAGCTTATTGTCGATTTTGCTACTTTGACCGGTGCCGCCCGCGTTGCCCTTGGTGCCGAGGTGCCGGCCCTCTTTAGCAATGATGATAAATTTGCCGCCAACGTAATCAAAGCAGGCATGGCGATCCAAGACCCTCTTTGGCAGTTGCCGCTTTGGCCTGGTTACCGCAAAGCCGTGACCGGTAAGACGGCTGATTTAACCAATGCGCCGGAAGGTGGTTTCGGAGGCGCAATTACTGCTGCGCTTTTCCTCCAAGAGTTTGTCGAACCGGCAACAAAATGGGCCCATATTGATTTGATGGCTTGGAACCAAGGCTCCAAGCCTGGCCGCCCGGAAGGCGGCGAAGCCATGGGGATTAGGGCATTCTTCAATACCCTCAAAGAGATATACACATCTTAATATTACCGAAACGAATTTTGAACAAATTTGCGAGGCGTTTTACAAAGCCCTTGGCTTTTGTTTGAAATTGAAATAAAAACGATACGGGTTCGTAACGAGATTGCGGAATAGGTAGAGTATTTATGGGTATTGAGCTTACGCCTAATCAAGCGTTGGACATTTGGTGCCGGGCCGCGGTCGATGGCGTCAGACGCGACGCGCCTGATCTTTCCGCCCGTCAATTGGCGCTTTTGCTGCTGGTCTATATGACCGAGGGTCCGCATACCGTGCGGGGCCTGTCAGAGACCCTTAATATCTCCAAACCGGCCGTGACGAGAGCAATCGATCGTCTCTCCAAACTTGATTTGGTACGCCGCAAATCTGACGAAAATGACCGTCGCAGCGTGCTGATTCAGCGCACCGTTAAAGGCTCGATATTCCTGCGTGAATACAGTGAAATTGTAGCCTCAGCTGCACTGGCCTCAACCGCATAAATAAATTCCTAGGTCGAGGGTGCGGTTTCGTGCCCGACTTTCTTAAATCGTGACAAATAGGCCGGCAGAATTGCTTCCGCCGGGGTTGCCGAGACGCCAAGATCGGCCATGGTTTTAGCACCTTCTGACACCACATTATCAGTTTCCAATAGCTTGACCTGGTCATAGGTCAATAGGGGTGCCGGAATCTTTTGCAGCACCCAGCCCCAGATCGCCAGATACCAGAACGGGATCGGCACCAACAGGCGCTTACGGCCAATCATTTTGGCCATCAATTTCATAATTTCGACACTGCTATAGATAGTGGGGCCACCAAGCTCATAGGTTTCGCCAACGGCATCGTCTGCCGCCAAAGCGTTGACAATGGCAGCGGCGACATCATCGACATAAACCGGCTGAAATTTGGTACCGCCATCGCCATAAAAATCAATATCCAACAAGGCATCGTCGGTAAACCATTTGAGAATGGGCATGGCCGGACAGCCGAAGACCGGCATGATCCAGGTAAAACGGGCCAACCCTGCAAAGTAATTAAAGAAATGGTCTTCCGGGCCAAAAATTACACTCGGCCGGATGATAGTCGCACCCGGAAATTCAGCCCGGACAGCCGCTTCGCCGGCGGCTTTGGTTTGGGCATAGCGGCTTTCTGAATTTTCAGCCACACCGATTGCCGAGATTTGCACCAATTTCGAAACGCCAGCGGCTTTGGCAGCCTTGGCGACATTCGCCGCCCCTTCGGCATGCACCGTATTAAAATTATGCATCCCCCATTCCCACAAAATACCGACCAGATTAACCACGCTATCCGCCCCTTCGACGGCTGCCGCCAAAGTTTCTTCCTTCCGGACATCCGCAGCAAAGGGCACAATTTGACCAACTTCACCCAGAATTTTGAGATATCGGGCATCTTCAGGATCGCGCACGGCTACTCTAACCGTGGCGCCTTCTGCCGCGAGGTGGCGAACCAAATGACGGCCCACAAACCCGGAGCCACCAAAAACTGTCACAATACGCTTTGCCATATTAATCCCGTTCAGTTTGAACCGCTGTCCAATCCATTATTTCGCCACTAACTAATACAATTTCAAGTCATCCAGAACAACCTAAACTGCTATATTTTTTATGGCTATGCCGCCAATCTCCGGATACCATATTGACAGTGCCGGGGCAGAAGGGTACGACCTCCCCTCGTTAAAACGCCATTGCATTTATTTGTACATATTTAAGCCCAGGTGGCGGAATTGGTAGACGCGCTGGCTTCAGGTGCCAGTGGCCGCAAGGTCGTGGAAGTTCGAGTCTTCTCCTGGGCACCAAATACTGATAACCATAGCGCTACATTTGGGTAAACTTTAGGATAACCACACATTGGCCATTCAACTTTATCAGGGTGATATACCCGCTGATCTGGATTTTGGCGCAAGCATTGCCATCGATAGCGAGACGCAAGGCCTGAATTTGCAGCGCGATAGGCTTTGTCTCATCCAATTATCGGCCGGCGATGGTGACGCCCATTTGGTGCAGTTTAAAGCTGGTGAATATGATGCGCCTAATTTGAAAAAAGTACTCAACGACCAATCCAGCACTAAGATTTTCCATTTTGCCCGCTTTGATCTTGCGGCAATTCAAAAATATCTGGGCGTTATCTGTACGCCAGTATTCTGTACCCGCATCGCCTCACGGCTGACGCGTACCTATACCGATAAGCACGGGCTCAAAGATATCTGTTCTGAATTGCTGGGTATTGAAATCTCTAAACTACAACAGCAGTCAGATTGGGCCGCCGAGGATTTATCTTCCGAGCAGTTGGAATATGCCGCTGCGGATGTGCTTTATCTTCATCAATTGATGGAAGTTTTTATGCAACGCTTGGACCGTGAGAATCGCTCCGAAGCTGCCCAGGCCTGTTTCGAATTCCTCCCTCATCGGGCCGAGCTTGATCTCGGCGGCTGGGGCAGCCTGGATATTTTTGCCCACTAGGCCAAAAGATATTGTGGCGCTGGTGACGGGAAATTTTTGAGATTTAATCAATTTTTAGCCAAACCTGTGTTTTAATTGGGTAAATCCTGGTAAATTGGCCTTGAAGGTAATTTTCGTTATTTTGAATCGAGTTCTACATGAGCGACAGCAACACCGCCAGAAAGAGTACTCAAAACGTGGCTGATTTTACCGCCGATATTGAACGTGCCAAACAAGTCTTAAAACTTGAAGCAGATGGCTTAGGCAGTCTCGCCGACTCGCTCAATGGCGCCTTATCAGCGGCGATTGATATTTTGCAAAACAGCTCGGGCAGGATCATTGTAACCGGCATGGGCAAAAGTGGCCACGTCGCCAACAAAATTGCTGCCACCTTAGCCTCAACCGGCAAGCCAGCTTTCTTTATTCATCCCGGCGAAGCCAGCCATGGTGATATCGGCATGATCAATGACGATGATGCGGTGCTGGCCTTGTCCAATTCTGGTGAGACCCCGGAAATATCAGATATTATCGCTTATACGCGGCGCTTTAAAATTCCGCTGATCGGTATGACCAGTGTCGCTGATAGTACGATGGCGGTCGAAGCCGATGTTGCCTTGATACTACCGCCGGCGGAGGAAGCCTGCTTTATCGGTCTGGCTCCAACCACTTCGACAACAATGATGATGGCTTACGGCGATGTTCTCGCCGTCGTCCTAATGGAACGTCAAGGCTTCACGGCCGAAGATTTCAAATTACGTCACCCTGGTGGTCGTCTCGGTCTCAAATTGTTGAAGGTTTCTGATATCATGCATACCGGAGCGGAACTGCCGATTGCCAAAGGCAGCGATCCGATGACCGAGATATTACCTGAAATGACGGCAAAGAGTCTCGGCTGTATCGGTATTATCGATGACGGAAAATTGGCCGGCATCATCACCGACGGCGATATCCGGCGTCATATGGCAGATGGTTTCTTAAATTTGACCGCCGCCGAAGTAATGACCTCCGGCGTTAAAACCATCCGGCCCGGTGCCTTAGCCACTGAAGCGCTGCAGATTATGAATGAAATAAAAATAACCAGTTTATTTGTCGAGCAAGATGGCTCCATTGTCGGCTTGCTGCATATTCATGACTGTTTGCGCGCAGGCGTAGCCTAGGATCTGAAATGGAGATGGCGGGAACTCAACCTTTGTCATCAATGACCGATAAAAACGGTAATTCGCTGCTTGATCGGGCGGCAAATCGCGCCGGCATTAAAGCCCGCAGCATTAAGATCAAGCGGCCCGCCGGCTATAGCCGCTATGTTTCGTTCATGAAGTTTCTGCTGCCGGCTATTGCGCTGGGACTACTGGCTTTAATTTTTCTCTGGCCGCAAATCAAAGTCAGTGATAGCCGGTTTTCGATAAGTTTTAAAAGCCTCCAAGGGACCAATACCGATGACCCCAACATGATCAACGCGCGCTTCGTTGGCACCGATAACAAAAACCAGCCTTTTTCAATTACCGCAGATTTGGCAAAAAATATCGTCCTTGGCCGCTCGGCAATCGAACTTGAAATGCCGAAGGCCGATATCGGCATCAACGACGGCACCTGGCTGGTGGTGACGGCAAGTAGCGGCCTCTATAACCAGAAGGGGAAAACTTTAGACCTGATTGGTGCGGTCAATCTGTTTCATGATTCCGGTTATGAGTTCAATACCGAGAAAGCGAACATTGATCTTGGTAAAGGTATCGCCATCAGCAAAGAAAAGATCACCGGCCAAGGCCCGTTCGGCAATTTGACAGCTGAAGGATTTCGGATTGAGAACAAAGGCCACCGGTTCATCTTTACCGGCAAATCGAAATTGGTCATTCATCCGCAGGCAGGGAAAAAATGAAGTTTGGCAAACTGAGAAAAATAACCTTCACCTTCGCCTTATTAGGGTTGGCAGGGGCGCCATCACTGAGTCCAGCGCAATCACTTAATCTCGCCACTGACAAGTCCGATCAACCGATCGAAATCACTGCCGATAACGGCATCGAATGGCAGCGTGACAATCAAGTTATGATCGCCACCGGTAACGCCAAAGCAACCCGTGGCACAGCAAACGTTGAGGCAGATACGCTCCGCGCCTATTACCAGAAAGGCCCAACCGGCGGCTCAAATTTGTCACGCCTGGATGCAGTTGGGCGGGTTCGAATATCTTCGCCGAGCCAAACTGTAACTGGACAATCAAGCGTTTATGATCTTGAGCAGGCGGTCCTGGTGGTCACCGGTAAAATAGTAACGCTGACGTCGGGCAAAGATCGGATCACGGCAACGCAGCAAATGGAATATTATGAAAAAAAGCAAATGGCGGTAGCCCGGCAGAATGCCACCGCCAACCATGATGGTAAGATGTTGCGTGCCAATACGCTGGTGGCCCTATTCGCCAAAGACAAATCCGGTAAATCACAGGTTAGCCGGGTGCAGGCTTTTGAGAACGTTCGTGTTGTCACGCCAACCGAATCAATTTGGGCAAGCAAAGGCATCTATGACGTCACCACTGGAATCGTCACCTTAAACGGCAATGTCCGCATCACGCGTGACGGCAATCAGCTTAACGGCGATAGCGCGATCATAAATTTAAACACCGGAATTAGTAAGCTGTTAACCGACGGTGGTGCACAATCACCTCGTCCGGAACAACAAAATTTAAATAACCGGCAACCGCGGAAAAAGAAGCGGGTTCGTGGCTTATTGGTGCCCAAACGCAAATAAATACAGTGTGTATCTAATTATTCTCCATTTATCCCATGCTGTTTGCTTTCAGGCGTCAAAAGTCTAAATTAGTCTTGCTGAGGCAATATTAGCTTGTTTCAGGTTAGAGCCCACCGCAGCTGAAAAATGTGCGATAATTGGTAGTAGATTACGACAACGAACCAAACTGTAAAATATGACGAACGAAGACAACACACCACGTAATTCAAATGACCTGGATATTCCGGGCTCGAATAATATTCGGGCGGTCGACGCTAACGGGTCTTTAGATACAATTGCCGGCAATGACGTGCCGCCCCGCTTGGTGTCGGATAATTTTCGCGGCCTAACGGCTGAAAATCTCGGCAAAAGATTTGATAAACGTCCCGTGGTGCGCGGCGTTTCAATAGCCATTGAACGCGGTGAAGTGGTTGGTCTGTTAGGTCCCAATGGTGCCGGCAAAACAACATGTTTTTATTTGATCACTGGTTTGATCCAGCCCGATTACGGCACCATCACCTTGGATGGTCAGGATTTAACTGAACTTCCGATGTATCGCCGGGCGCGTCTTGGTATCGGCTATCTGCCGCAAGAGGCTTCTATTTTTCGTGGCCTAACGGTCGAAAATAATATCCGCGCGGTGCTGGAAGTCGTCGAGAAATCACGCGAGCGAAGAGAAGCTGTATTAGAAGCCTTGCTGGCTGAATTTTCGATCACCCATCTTCGCCGTACACCTTCGCTCGCTCTATCTGGTGGCGAACGCCGCCGGGTTGAGATCGCCCGCGCCCTGGCCTCACGTCCGCATTTCGTTTTGCTGGACGAGCCGCTGGCCGGCATTGATCCGATTGCCGTAACCGACATTCGAGAACTTATTTCGCACCTCAAAGATCGTGGTATCGGTGTTCTTATCACCGATCACAACGTCCGTGACACCTTGGACATCATTGACCGGGCTTATATTATTCATGATGGCATGGTGCTCATGGAAGGTACCCCCTCCGATATTGTCGGGAATGAAGACGTTCGCCGAGTCTATCTGGGGGACCGGTTTAGCTTGTAGGTGTTCCCAGGATGGCGATAGCACCCCGCTTAGAACTTCGACACAGTCAGTCGCTGGTCATGACGCCGCAATTGCAGCAAGCGATCAAATTGCTGCAAATGTCGAATATTGATCTTGGGGAATTTGTCGAATCCGAACTTGCCGAAAATCCGATGTTGGAGCGCGATGACAGTAACGCCCCTGAAAACCATGACGGCTCCGGTGAAAAGGCCAGCGACAGCGACAGCGACGATAACAGCAGCGATGGACCGGATGGTCTCGAAACCATCGACATGAACGCCAGCGACCATGTCACCGAGGATCAGGTCAACGCACTCGACATGGATTCTTACGACAATGTCTGGGATGGCGAACCTGCCGCTGAACCTCAGAGTGCCGTCGCCAATGAAGACGGCGGCTCTCTTTCTGAATGGAACGCCCCCGCCAGTGCCGGTAGCGGCACCGGTGGTAACAGCCAGTTCGAAGCCGCAGATTATTCGCTTGAGCAAACCCTATCGCAGGAAGTTTCACTGCGCGAACATTTGATTAACCAAATTCAAATGGACATCACCGACCCAACCGATCGCATCGTGGCGCTTTATTTAACGGATTTGCTTGATGAAGCTGGGCGCATTCCGGATGAACTTGAGCTAGCAGCTGAGCGGCTCGGCTGCAGTATGAAGCGGGTCGAAAAAGTCCTGAGCCAATTACAGGCACTTGATCCACCGGGTATCTTTGCCCGTAGCCTGGCCGAATGCTGGGCCATCCAGCTTCGCGATTTGGACCGGTTTGACCCGGCGATGGAAACCCTGCTCGAAAACATTGAACTTTTAAAGCAGCACGAATATGAGAAGCTATCAAAGATTTGTGGCGTCGATCTCGAAGACATTAAGGATATGATCGATGAAATATGGGCGCTAAGCCACAAGCCTGCAGAAGCCTTCGAGCACGTTATCACGCAACCGATTACGCCCGATGTAATTATGCGTTCAGGCCCCTCGCAAACCTGGCTTGTCGAGCTTAACAATGACACCTTGCCGAAAGTATTGGTCAATAATCAATATTACGCCTTGATCAGCAAATCAGTACGTACCAAAGAAGAGAAACAATATGTCACCGACAAATTGCAAACCGCAAATTGGTTGGTCAAATCCTTGCACCAAAGAGCCACGACTATTCTCAAAGTAGCGACCGAAATCGTCAAACAGCAGGATGCTTTCTTTGCCAAGGGTGTCGAGCATCTCAAACCTTTGGTGTTACGAGATATTGCCGAAGAAATTGAAATGCACGAAAGTACAGTGAGCCGCGTCACCTCAAATAAATATATCAATACGCCGCGCGGTATTTATGAGCTTAAATATTTCTTCACCACGGCTATCAGCTCGTCAACGGGTGGCGACGCTCACTCGGCCGAATCGGTACGCCACCGCATTAAAGTCCTGATCGATGACGAAGCGCCGGCAAAAATTCTATCCGATGACAAGCTCGTTGAATTACTCAAAGGCGATGGCATTGATATCGCCCGGCGGACCGTGGCGAAATATCGTGAGGCGATGAAAATACCGTCTTCGGTACAACGCCGCAGAGAGAAAAAACGCGCTGTAAATTTCTAGTAATTCCTAAATTTTTTAGCAGATTTCTGCGGTTTTTTTATAAATTTTTAAGGATTTACTTGACACTATTGTCCCACCGCTTTAGGTTCCGCCGTCCTGATCGAGTGATTGATATCAATCCAGATCAGCAGACAATTTTGATAAATTTTTTAACAACGGCAAACTATCAGAAGGTGAAGTTTTCAACATCGCCTCTGTACTGGACTATGAAACTAATCCTTCACACTCAGACCTTTATTGGCACTTGTAAAAACAACTTTTCAGCTCATATTGAACTGTATGGATCTGCAGGTTGTCGTGACAAATGTGTTGGAAAATTCGTTCCGGTCGTTTTAAATAAATAACAAAGGATCGTTATGGAACTCACCGATCTACTAACACCGGAATGTGTTGTCGCCAATCTCAAGGCGACGAGCAAAAAACAGGCGTTACAGGAATTGTCAAAACGGATTGCCGAGGTCATCGAGCATAACGAACGCGATATATTTGACATCTTGCTGGAACGCGAAAAGCTGGGCACGACCGGTGTTGGTGATGGCATTGCGATCCCTCACGGTAAACTTGAATCTTTAGAGAAACTGCATGGTTTTTTTGCCCGTCTCGAGCGACCGGTGGATTTCGATGCTATCGATGAGCGACCAGTCGATCTGATTTTCTTGCTGCTGGCGCCAGAATCTGCCGGAGCGGATCATTTAAAGGCCTTAGCGCAGGTTTCCCGTCTCCTTCGGGACAAGGCCAATTGCGTCAAACTAAGAGGCTCTGACAGTCCTGAGGCGCTCTATGCGCTGATCACCGAACAGGAAGCGCACCGCGCTGCCTGATAGTCAATATAAGCAATCTTAGTTGGATAACCGGTTAGTGGACACTAACCGGGTAGAGGTCGTTCTGAATAGACATGGCACAAGCCAGCTTATATTCAGGCGCCACGCCGATTTGCTCACCATTAGCGGCAAAAATGCCAAAGACGTGCTCACCGTTTTCTTCAACCGGTTTGATATAGGCTATTTCATCCAGTCCGAGATAGATAAGCTCGCCGCCGGTGAAATCACCGTTTATCTCAATGGCCGCGTTATCAGCTACCGGATCATCATATTGTGTCATTTTAAGACCTATTTTCGAATGCTTAATTTTTTGGACTTTCAGGGTCCAATTCAATTGTCTTAGCGCTGTTTTTAGCAGCTGATTGAACTTTCTCAATCTTAATTTTTCGAACTTCCGGCTCGGGGATCGGACGCGCTAGATCGATATGCAATAAACCATCCTCAAGCCGCGCGGCGCCCACTTCAATGCCTTCAGCTAAGACGAAGCTGCGTTGAAACTGGCGGGCAGCAATGCCGCGATGGAGATAAATTCGCGTCGCTTCATCTTCCGAATTACGGCCCCGGATCACCAGTTGATTATCTTCAGTGGTGACTTCCAGATCATCCATCGAGAAACCGGCAACCGCCAGGGTAATGCGCAGCTCTTCTTCACTGACTTGTTCGATATTGTAGGGTGGATAGCCTTCGGCGGAAGATTTTGCAACGCGATCTAAGACGCGTTCAAAATGATCAAATCCCAACAGCAATGGGTTATCAAAAACCGGCAGACGAGACATCAAACCCCTCCTTCAACAAGCGAGTTTTGGTTTAAAAAGGCCCGTAGCGGCACCTTTCAGCCAATTATTCGGCATTTCCGTCCTGATAGGGTCTAATTATGCAGATTAAAGCGCCCCGTCAAGGGGGTGTCCGCTAAAAGAGTTGCAGAATAGCGCGCTCGGATTGGGCGGTTACCTTAAGCGCCGAGGCAGATAATTGGGTGCGCGTCTCCAAGGACAGCGCGGTGGCGGCCTGTTCGTTCAAGTCAGCTTCCAGCAGCTTTGCTTCACCTTCTTTGAGGGAGTTTATCAGCTTGTCATTAAATTCTTCACGGATTGACAGCACGTTGGCTTCTGAACCTAACGATGCCGCTGTTGAGCGAACTTCTGCCAGGGCAGCGTCAATCGTCGCGACATCCGTGATATCCAAATTAAGCGCTGCCGAATCCGTGGCCACGCCATCAATTGTCACACCGGTCGAGCCATCTTCATTGAAGCCGACGGTCAAACTATCAGGCGATGCGCTGACCAAATTAGTGCCGCCAAAGGAAATATCCTCGGCCAGCGCATCTAATTGCACTTTCAACTCATTGAAGCGGTCACTGGCAAGCGTCTGATCAGCCGCTGAACCAGCTTGTTCATAGGCCAAAGACGTCACCTTCAACTCATTCAGCAGGCTCTCGATAAAGCCTAATCCGAATGTCGCCGTTTCAACTTTGCTGATACCCTGGCTGATGTTGTCTTTGATCGCCAGCAAATCCGAGGCGCGATTAGAGAGATTATTAGCAATCGAAACCGCCAACGGATTATCGCTCGGCCGGGAATGCTCCTGGCCGGTGGCGATGCGATTTTGGGTTTGCTCGGTAAAAGCGGCGATCCGCTGAATTGAGCTGAGCGTCGTATTAATTGAGCTCGATAATCCTACTTCCATCCTCTTAAATCCTTCGATAGTTCTGCCGCCCTAACTTCAAAATCCCAATATATTCTCAGTATTTTAAAGTCTTAGGCCGTCAACTTTGCGCCCGGGCGTTTCCGCCTGTTTGCCTTTTCCCGATTTGTTGGCGTAGTTATACCCCAAACTGCTATATGGTGTCTGTGATGCGAATCACAAGGGGAAATATTGAGCAATATCTATAACCGATTGATAATAAATAATTTATTCGCAATTCTGCTTTGAATAGTAATAGCCAAGAGCGACGATTTCAGCGTTTGTTAAGGCCACCACCTGGGCGGCCATGGTGCGGTGAAAGCGGGCGTTCTTTGCACTGGGATTTTTGGCACCCGCACGCATGATTTTTAACTGTTTAATCAGGTATCCCATATTTTGCCCGGCTATCTTCGGGTAAGCGACAAATGGGCTTCGGCCTTTTTGACCATGACAAAAAGCACAAGCCTCGGCGAGTTTTGGTCTGGTAATTTTCGATGAAATCCGGCCCGATGAGCGGCAAACTTGAGAGGAAAAATGACTGGCAAGATTATTGATATCACTATTGGTCAATTTTGATGCCGACACATCCATCAAATGATTATAACGCTCCGATACTTTCAGGCCACCTGATAGACTTGCCTGGTCTTGCCGAAACGCCTGTAGTTGTTTGGCCAGATAGCGTTGGTGTTGGCCACGTAAAAACGGGATCGGCGGGAAGTTTCTTTTAGTGGCGCGATCATGACAACTGGCACACTGAAATTTCTCCGCCAGGGCCGCGCCTTTGCTCACATCACCAGATTGCGCCATGGCCGGAATATTGAACAGTCCAAAACTCAAAACAGTTATTAAAAACAGTCGAATTGTCATTGTTCCGGTTTTCTCAAATATACGATCCAGTAGACCAGCGCGACTAAAACGCCGCCACCAAATATATTTCCTAAGGTGACCGGGATAAGATTGGCGATAAAGCCGTCCAGCGTCACGCTCGTAGCGCCGGCAAAATAACCCGCTGGAAGGAGATACATATTGGCCACCGAATGTTCAAAGCCGAGCGCAACAAAAGCTGAGATTGGGAAAATAATCGCCAAGATTTTGCCGCTTACGGTATGCGCAGCAAAACACAACCACACCGCCAAACACACCAGTACATTACACAGCACGCCACGGATAAAAGCTTCAATCGACGGTATGGCTATTTTGGCTTCGGCGATTGACGCCGCTGTCTTGGCAACGCTGCCGCCCCCCGCTTCCATGACACCTGACAGCGCGACCAACCCGGCAATCGCGATAGCGCCAATAAAATTACCGACATAAACCCAGAACCAATTGCGCAGTAGCTGACGGAAGGAAATTTGGCCATCGGCCCAGCCCATAACAATAAGATTATTACCGGTGAACAACTCAGCCCCGCCAACGACAACCAATATAAGACCAAGTGAGAAAGCAATGCCACCAATCAAGCGGGTCAATCCAAATCCCAGGCCGGTGTCAGTAATAACGAAGGTGTAAAATACCGCGCCAAAGGCAATGAAGGCACCGGCCAGCACACCCAAAACCAAGGTTTGCAGGATCGGCAGATGAACTTTACTGACACCAGCCTGTTCAACTCGTGCTGCAATTTCGGCGGGGGAATAAGCATCAATATTTACAGGACCATCTACCATATCTGTTACCTTCAATTTTTGATTATTTAGAAGTACCCTTAAGCGGTAGATAAATCATTGACCCGCATCAAAGATTTCAACTGCCACCCAGTTAATAATAATCCATCAAGTAAATTACCGTAAGATATAATTATGAGCGATGAGAAACCGAAGCCAACGTTAAGAAGATCACTAAATTTACCGATGATCGTGCTCTATGGCTTGGGCACGACAATTGGCGGCGGAATTTATGTATTAATTGGCCACGTTGCTGCCCGGGCCGGCATGCTGGCACCGGTATCTTTCCTCGTGGCAGCTTTGATGGTGGCCTTTACGGCCTTGACGTTTGCCGAACTGTCTAGCCGCTTTCCCAAAAGCGCCGGTGAAGCGGTTTACGTTAAAGAGGGTTTCGGGCGCAATGATTTGGCGGTCCTCGTCGGTTTTCTTGTCGTGGTGAACGGTATTGTATCGTCCGCCGCTCTATCAGACGGCATGGTTGGATATTTACAGACCTTTCTACCACTGCCAGCCTGGTTGGCGATCGTTGGCATTACCATTGCACTTGGTCTTCTGGCGGCATGGGGTATTGGTGAATCGGTCACGGCGGTAGCGATTGTAACCGTAATCGAGATCGCTGGGCTGATGATCATCATCTGGGTTGGTCGCGACGAATTCGCGACCATTGCCGCACGAAGTCATGATCTTATACCGCCCTTCGAAAGTGTTGCTTGGATCAGTATTCTCAGCGGCTCTTTCCTGGCGTTCTACGCCTTCATTGGTTTCGAAGATATGGTCAATGTCGCCGAAGAAGTTAAATCCGTCGAAAAGACCTTACCGGTCGGAATTATCCTCACCCTCGGCATTACCACGGTGATTTATTTTGTCGTCGCACTCGTGGCTGTTTTGAGCCTGCCGCCGCAGCAATTGGCCGAAAGCGCCGCGCCGCTTACGGCAATCTTTGAATCTAAAACCGGAGCTGATCCGACACTCATTACCTTGATCAGTATATTCGCCGTTTTAAACGGAGCGCTTATCCAGATCATCATGGCCTCCCGCGTACTTTACGGCATGAGTAGGCAGAACATGATGCCGCGGCAGCTCAGTTTTCTTGGTGACGTAAATCCCCGCACCCAAACGCCGATTAAGGCAACGGCAAGCATTATTCTCCTCGTCTGTATTTTGGCCCTGGGTTTCTCGATCGAGGCTTTGGCTGAAACAACATCACTGATTATTTTGATCATTGCCTGTATGGTGAACGGTGCCCTGTTACGTATGAAATTAAACCCGCGTTCTGTTCATGATGCTGTCCATGCTGGACTAACGGTGCCAATTTGGGTGCCAACCTTCGGGCTCATTGTCAGCTTAAGCTTTGCCGTCATGGTATTTATTGATTTAGTCAGACCACTGTCTGAATAACTTGTAACTTCACCAGTTAAATCTGCTGTTCGGTGGCAATCTCATAGATTTGGTCCCGCAAATCGATATAGGGAACAGCGATGTTGTCACCAAATATAGGATCATCAGATTGTGCTAGGCTGTCTTCTATTTCCCGCCAATCCGCTGCTGATAACGCGCGCAGAGCAGCTGGAAAAAACCGTAGTTCTTCCAACATGATATGACTGCGAAAAAAATCGATAAACTCCTTCGCCGCATCAATGAATTCAGCTCGCGGCTGCTCGGCATCAAGCAGCACGTTTTTTAAATTAGCCTCAAACGCCGTTGTTAGTTCGGCAAGCTTTTGGTGTTCAGTTTCAAGATCGCCCATAATATCTGCAATCCGCTGATCGCGCAGGCGCAATTTCTGATACAGTAAATCTTCTTTGGGATGATGGCTTAGATCAGGAAAATTTATCAGATATTCAATGATTTTTTCGGCCAGATCATAATCTGGCTCTTCGGCCTTTTCGAAGAGTGCAATCTGGTGCGCCAAAATTTCCAGCACTCGAGAGAAGTTTCGATGCTCTTCTCTTAAGGCATCAAGAACTTTCACCATTTTGTTGCTCCTTTGCGTTGCCATCGAAATCTCTGATCGATGATTGAACCCTAGGAGTATGCTTTCGAAACCACCTTGACGTTCGTCAATGCCGAATTGTCGACTTGGCGCTATTAATTAAAAAAACGGGGTAATATTAAAATCCAGAGGATGGATCGATGCAGTATAAAGATATTCTTGTCCATGTAGATTCTACCAAGCAATCGCAAGCGAGATTGGAAATAGCCGTTCAGATAGCGGCGCAACACGATGCTCATCTGACCGGTTTGTTTGTTGTTCCCAATCTTTATATTCCGCCACTTCAAGATATGGCTCAACTGCCGCCGGAATATATTGAACAGCAAACAGAGCTGGCGGATGAAGAGGCAAAAAAAGCGGAGTTGAATTTCTACGAAATTGTCAAAAAAACCGATGTCGCTCATGAGTGGCGTAAAGCTGAGGGCAACCCGGTCGATGTTATTCGTCTGCATTCGAGATATTGCGATTTGCTGATATTGGGCCAGCGTAATCCCGATGCAGCTAATCAATTTGGTGATTTGCCTGATGGAGTCGTATTAACTGTTGGCCGCCCGGTATTGATAATTCCCTATAGCACCAACATAAGAAGCATCGGCTCACGGGTTATGGTTGGCTGGGATGCGAGCGCTCAAGCAGCCCGCGCCGTCCATGATGCTATTCCGTTGATCAGCGATGCCGAACAAGTTGACATCATCGCGATTAATCCAAATAGCGGCGATGAACATGGTGACACGCCGTGCGCCGACATCAGCCTACATCTCGCCCGTCACGGCATAAACGCCGAAGCCCAGTCGATTACCGTAAACGATATCGGTATCGCCGACATATTGTTGTCGCGGGCAGCCGATAAAGGTGTCGATTTATTTGTCATGGGTGCCTATGGACATTCGCGCTGGCGGGAATTGGTGTTGGGCGGCGTCACTGCGCATATGCTGGATCACATGACCATGCCGGTTTTAATGGCGCATTAGGTTTCAGTTTTAAACGTAGTGATCCGGCTCGAACTCCTGGACTAAAATCTCGATCTCCGGGATATGAACCGTGCGTCCGGCAAATCGCGCCACTCCATCTGATTCCATTTTTTTGATCGTTCGCGACATCGATTCCGGTGTCGTGCCGATCATCGACGCCAAATCATGACGTGACAGCGGCAACTCGAACTCGGTCGGACCGTCAGAGCTCTTCTCACCATATTTATCGATCAACACCAACAGTAAGTGGGCAAACCGGGCACGCACAGAAAGAGTCGCGTTGTGAAGTATTTTTTCTTCAGCATTTCCGAGCGACATCGACACCCGTTTGAGATAGCGCAAGCCCAAGGCAGGATTATGCTCGAGGAGAGAGCGCACGGTCGGCACATCTATGACACAGATGCGGGTCGGCTCCAGTGCTTCCGCGCTGGCCCGGTAATCTTCACCCGCCAACATGGCGCGGTAGCCCAGCGTATCACCCGGCGTGACTAAATAGAGCAGTACTGAATTGCCGTCAGCGTCCGTTTTACGGACACCAACCATACCGGTTTCCAAACAAAACACACCGCGGCACGGATCACCTTCATGAAAAATTATCTCGCCCGGCAGATATTCTCTGGTTAAGCGCCCCTTATTGAGCAGCTCTAGTTCAGCATCATCCAGCACGCACCATTCGGTCCGCTCGCGCGCCTGACACGTAAAACAATTCAAAGAACCCTGTTCCGGATTCTGGTCTGCCATCATATTCCCTCTTTATTAATCTCAAGAAAGAATTGCTTCTTTCAAATAAGATTATGTTTGATTTGACCATCGTCAATTCAATTATTTTCTGGAGACTATAAAATTGTGTCAACTTTCGCAATCGGTTCTTAACAGATATGGCTCACTCAGATCAGCGTTGTTCAAGGTTTTTAAGATGTGCGCAAGCTACTCATTGTCCTTCGGATGGTTCCGGTGCTCGTTTACCGGCTCATCAAGTACCAAATAACCAAGATAGCCATAGAAATAGCTCCGACGTCACTGACCCTACCAGTATCCGCGCTGCAGCCGTCAAATTTATTGAAAGATTTGGCGTGGATGCGAAGAACCAAGCCAGTATTCGCGCTGGCGAATTGCTGCTGGTCGGCAATTATCAAGGGCGCACCAGATGGCAATTAATAGGTAGGGAAATCGAACATTTGTTGGAAGATGGCGAAATTTCGCAAAAATCTGCCCTCAATTGACAAATATCAAGGCATCGAAGCTAAAAATCTGTGAAGTTACCTTAAGTTGAGGGACCGGTGCCGGAAAAATCGGTAGGTCGATAGAGAGCTAAATCGTTAGCGAGTTGGAGGAAAAAATCAAATGTTTGCAAAAGATATTATGACCGTAAACGTCATAACCGTTGATCCGGATGCACCGATCAATGAAATTGCAAAACTTTTGATCGAGCGTCGTATCAGTGCAGCCCCAGTTGTTGACAAGGATAATAAACTTATCGGCATTGTCAGCGAAGGCGACCTCGTACATCGCATCAGAGGCGATCATCAAGGCTCCCGTTCCTGGTGGTTGAGCCTAATTGGTGATCCGCAAGACGAACCTCAAGAATATATTCGCTCCCACGGAAAAACAGCAAAAGATGTCATGACTAAAGATGTCGCGACCATTACTGAATTCACGTCTGTCTCAGAGATTGCTGAAACCCTGGAAGTGCAAAGAATTAAGCGCGCACCTGTTGTCGATAATGGCAAATTGGTTGGTATCGTCAGTCGAGCTAATATTATCCAAGCTTTGGTTGCTCAAAAAGATGCTGGCATGCCCAAAGTATTGCCATCTGATCAGGAAATCCGCGAAAAACTAATGAAAGAATTTAATACCCATGCTTGGGCCAATAGCGCCACTATTAACGTCGTCGTCAATGAAGGCATCGTGCGTTATTGGGGCTTCGTTGAATCGGAAGAAGCCAAGGACGCGTTGCGTCTGGCCGCCGAAAACGTTCCAGGTGTGAAAGATGTAGAGTCGAATTTAGGAATTTCCGCTACCCCGACGGATTATATCTAACGATATAGTCTTACCGGGATAGCACTCCGGCGATCTGATCGCCAGTTGGGTCCTCCTACCGACCCAACGCATGTTCCCTGAGACTGATTGGGTCTGGTGATTTATTCACCAGACCCATTTTTTTAAGTTTTTATTTTTCGATAGACCTATTGAAAAATAATTCAAAACGGCCTACCCTCATCGGCAAGCTAAAAGAACACAGCACCAGGATATTAATTATGGCCGAACAGTTTGATCCCATAGAAGTAAAGCAGGCATGTGAAAGCTACGTCAAAAAAAAGGGCGCCTTGGCTTTCGGCCTGGCTAATCTGGAAACCCTGGAGCGTATTTCGCCGCCGGGTTGTGGACCTTCCTCCATGCTACCCAAAGTAAAATCGGTATTGTGCGTTGGCGTCGGTGGCGGCACGCGCGGCGCTTGGTCAGCAGATGCCAAAACCCTCGCTTATATTGGTGATACCGAGACCATGGCTTACCGCGTCGCTTATGGCTTGGCGTTTTATTTGGAAGCCAAATTTGGCTACCGCTCGATTTTTGTACCGCCGGATATGGACCCGGAAAAAGGCGCCCGGGTTCCGATGCAGAGCATGAAACTCCATGCCGAGGTAGCCGGCATTGGCGCGCGTTCAATGGCTGGTGATATTCTGCTCCATCCGGAATTCGGCATGATGTATTACGCCTCGGTCTTTACCGAGATGGAATTGCCACCGGATGAGCCGATGGCGGATAACCCCTGCCCGCATTCATCCTGCGTCAAACTTTATCGCCAATCCGGCCAAACCCCCTGCATGCGGTTTTGCCCGGTGGATTGTTTGAGCGGATCAATTGGCGATGACGACAAAGTTGAAGTGATGAATTACGACGCCCATGCCTGCGCCGAAATGTCACAACAATATGAGGCCATTCCAGGCGTGCTACTCGATACTCTTGATGCCAAGGACCCGATTGAGCGTGGCATGGCCCTGCATGGCCCGGAAAACCAAGTCATTTGGTACAAGCTGGCAATTGGCGCCGGTGAGCTTTTGGCACTGTGTTACGAGTGTATGCGGGTCTGCCCTATCACCCAAACCGCGCCGCTGTCCAATCCAATTGCCCGCGGCGCCGGTATGCGCCAAAAAGTTGTCGAGGCCGAGGCTGCCGCCAAAGCGGAACATGCCGTTGAACAAGCTGCGGCAGAGGGAGAATAGGCATGGCTTACGGTGTGACCCAGCAGATGATCGATACTTTCGGCGAGATTGTCTTCAAACTCAGCCTCAATAAACAAACGCGGCGCGGCGATGCAGTCCGGGAGTTGGATTTCGACGCCCTGGCGGCCAGCCGCGATGAAACCGGCCTGACAGACGAGGAAATAGCCGAGCGCATTGGACTATTGCCGGAACAAGTCGGTGTTGTGCGCGTTTTTACCGAGCGCAAACATCACAAAATTGATCAACACCGCCGGATTTATCATTTAGGTGGCGGCAAACGTTGGAAAAAAGAAGCCTATCGCTCACCAATGGAACGGTTGCGCTTCAATGAGGAGGCGATGATGCTGAGATCAGCGATTAATTTTAAGCCCGAATTGGCGGCGCGCTATATCGAAGACGGCTATTGGATAAATGAGACCCTGAACGGCTGGCTGAGTGATCACGCGGCGAACACACCCGACGCTATCGCTATTATCCATCCGGGCGGCGAGGTGACCTACGCGGAACTCAAATCACAAGTTGATCAACTAACCAATGGCTTGCAGTCGCTCGGCCTGATGAAAAGTGATGTCGTTGCCGTGCAACTGCCCAATACCTTGGATTTTGTTGTCAGCTATTTAGCCATCACGGCTTTTGGCGGCGTTATGCAAACCATTCATATGCCCTACCGGGATGCCGATATTGAATTTCTGCTCGGCCATGCCCAGGCGCGGGCGGTGATCTGTCTGCCGGCTTTCAAAGATTTCCCAACTGCCGACGTGATGCTTACTATGAAAGAAAAACTTGGCTCCCTTGAGCATGTTATCACCGTCGGAGACGACTCCCCGGAAAATTGCCGCTCTTTGCAAAGTCTGATGATCGAAGGCACGCCTGAGATTGATAATCCGCCAGTCGGCTCTGATCCGTTTCTCTTGCTTTATACCTCCGGCACAACCTCCAACCCCAAAGGCGTGCCGCTGACCTATCAAAATATGATGAGCAACGCCCGGGTTAGCGTCGCCGAATTCAAAATGACCTCCGAGGACCGTAATATATCGGCGGCCCCTTTCAGCCATCTCTATGGATTGTTTAATTTTCATGTCGCGCTCAATGCCGGAGCGACCAATGTGTTGCTGCCGGCCTTCACGCCGCCTGATCTCGCTAAAACGGTTGAGGCGACCAAAGCAACCACGGTTTTTCTCGGCCCGGCCCACGCCACGGCGATGATCAATGCGGGATTGATGGATGCGCATGATTTATCATCCGTTCGCTTCTCGGTGTTTTCAGGAGCAGCATGTCCGCCACAGATGATGGAAACCTACCGCGAAAAAATACCGGGTACCGTTATCAGCCAGCTCTGGGGCATGACTGAAACCGCAGGCGCCACTTATTGCCGCTATGATGATGCTGAGGACATTCCGGTGCGCTCTGCCGGACGGGCCTCACCAGGCGACGAAGTCCGCGTAGTAGCGCCGGAAAATGGCGAGCCTTTACCAGCTGACACTGAGGGTGATTTACAAGTCCGCGGCTGTTCGGTTTTTCCTGGCTATCTCAACAATGAAGAAGCCAATGCCGATGCCTTTACCGAAGATGGCTGGTTCAAGACCGGTGACCTCGCCATCATCGACGAAGACGGTAATTTAACCATCACTGGGCGGACCAAGGACGTCATCAATCGCGGTGGTGTTAAGTTCAATCCGGCAGATATCGAAGATCTGTTGGTTCAGCATCCCAAAGTCGAGATGGCAGCGATCATACCAGTGCCTGATGCGGCTTTAGGTGAGAAAGCCTGCTGTGTTGTGACGCTACTGGGCGAGGAGAAAGTTACCCTGGAAGAGCTTTGTACACTGCTAGATGAGCATAAGATTGCCAAAAACAAATGGCCGGAACGCCTTGTAATCATTGATGAAATGCCGTTAACGCCGACCCGAAAAGTTATCAAGGGCCGGCTCCAGGACCAACTGTGATCGGAATGCATGATGCCTGACGGCGCAGTCAAAACAGAGAAAAAGCCGGTAAAAAAGCCGGTCAAAAAGAAAGATAAATACCGCCAGCGGCAAACCGAGGTGATTGATGCCGCCGCTGCCGTGTTTGCCAAAAAAGGTTATCACGGTGCCTCAACTGGTGACATCGCCGCCCTGCTCGGTATCGCCCAAAGCAGCCTCTATTACTATTTTAAATCCAAAGATGAAGCGCTCGAAAAAGTTTGTTTGCACGGCATCAAAGGCTATGTCGAGCGCCTGCAAGCTATCGTTGCCGGTGATGGATCAGCCGAGGATAAAATTCGTGGCGCCATTCACAATCATATTGAGCCGGTAATATTCATCCCAGATTACTTCCGCACTTTTGTCGGCGAGTTGAGATATTTACCGGAAAACCGGCGCCAAAAACTCAACAATATGATTGCCGAGTACAATGCGCTGTTTGAACAGATATTGGTGGATGGTATCGCCGAGAAAACATTTACGGGGTCGCTTGATAGTCATTCAACAATGCTTATGCTGATCGCTCAATGCAACACGGTGCCGTTCTGGTTTGGCCAGTTCGAACAATATAGCCCCGCCCAACTGGCTGACATGTTGGCAGATAATTTTTTGCAAGGTGCGCTATGGCGGCCAAATTAAGAAACCCGCGTTCTATTCTAGCCTTGGCGAAGCCCCCCAAATCACCGTATAATAAGTTATTGGATTTAAATGGATTGTTTTTCACTAGGTATCATGGAGTTTGAAAAATGCGCACGATCTTAATGCTATTGTTTATGTCATTTGTATTTATCGCCCCGACCGGCAGTTTTGCTGCCGAAGACAAATCAGTCACCGACAAAGCTGTCACGGTGGTTAAAGAAAATCCCGGCGCTTCGGTTGGTGTTGCAGCTTGTGGTGTTGCTGTCGCCTTTTTCCCGCCTGCCTTATTGATCTGTGGCGGTGCAATTGCTGCTGGAGCCGGTGTCGACCACGTTAACAAATAATCCTTTTTAAATATTAATAAGGGGTCGGTGGCCAAGCGCCACCGGCCTTTTTATATGAGCTTATGGCAGAGAAAATAACCCAAGAAAAATCTATTCCGGGCGGTAAGGCGCTCTTATTCCTGACGATAATATTAGGCTTATTAAACATGTTGGGGCCAATCGGCATCGATATGTTTTTGGCCGGCGTGCCTAATATTGCCGAGGGACTTGGCACCACGCCCAATCGGGTGATCGCTTCAATTTCCATGGTTATGCTGGGAAATGCGTTTGGCCAGCTCATCCTCGGCCCGCTGTCTGACCGCTTTGGCCGTAAGCCCATCATATTGTTGACACTCTTTATATTTGCCGGCTCTGCTCTGGCTTCTGGTCTTTCTCCGTCAATCGAGTATTTAATTTTTTGGCGCTTTATTCAGGGCCTAGCGATATCGAGCGGTCGTATCTTAGCTGCTGCGGTCGCGCGTGATCTGTTTGACCGCGAGCAGCTTGGTAAAATGATGGCCGACATATTGTTTGTCACTGCAATGGCCGCCATCATGTTCCCGATTATCGGCGGCCAGATCGCTCAACATCTGCCCTGGCAATGGTTGTTCTTGGCAATGACTTTTTTTGGCGCTGCGGTATTTCTAATATTTGTGTTCTTTTATCAGGAAACCATTGAACAGCGTAACCTCAAGGCATTACGGCCAAGCTATCTCTTAGTCAATTGGCTGGCGACCATTCGTCATCCGGTTTTTGTCCGCTATGTTTTGTGCAGCTCCTGCTCGATGGCTGGATTTGGCGCTTTCCTCGGCACTTCACCAACCGTGCTGCGCGGCGCTTTTGGTGTCAGTGCGGTGACTTACGGATTTTTGTTTTCGATCGTCGCAGGCTTCTTTCTGATCGCCACCTTTATTGGCGGGCGATTCATTTTGGTGATTGGCCAGCAGCGACTGATTGCCATTGGCTCACTCATCATGGTGGTTGGTGGAATTGTCTTAACCGCGCTGGCGATAATTGATGTTCGCCAGCCCTTAGCCGTTATCCTGCCATCGGCGGTTTTTGTTTTGGGGCTGGGCCTGGTATTTCCGCAGACCAATGCCCTGGCTCTGCAGCCTTTTTCACAATCCGCCGGCACGGCCGCCTCGCTGATGGGCTTTATCACCAATTTGGTTTCCGCCGGTGTCGTGGTATTGCTGGCGGCCATGACCCATACCACCGCGATTAATCTGGCCGTAGCAATTTTGCTTAGCGGCGTGCTGTCCAGCCTGACTTATTTTGTGATTATCCGCCCGGCGGAGAAGACGCCTTAGCCGAAATTTGAACCGCCGTTTACGTGCATGGTCTCGCCGGTCATGAAACTAGCTTTGTCTGAGATGAGAAACAGCCCAGCCTCGGCAATTTCCTCTGCTTTAGCGAAGCGGCCGAGCGGAAAGCGCTGTTTCATGTTATCGCGCTGTTCTTCACTATATTCTTCAATCATCGCCGTTTCGGTGATGCCGGGGCTGACGACATTGACCCGCACACCGTCGGGGCCAAGAGCGCGGGCCAGCGAGCGGGTCAGCGCAATCACCGCCCCTTTCGAGGCAACATAGGCCGGGCCGCCCTGACCCTGACCCCCGGTAACGCCATAAAGCACTGAGGTCGAGGTACAGAGCACGATGGCGCCCTTGCCCTGCTCGATCATTGGCTTGGCGGCGGCTTGAGCAATCAGAAACGTACCGGTCACATTGACCGCCATGATGTGGTTGCATTCATCGGCGCCGAGTTCATCCCAACGCGCCGAAGAATGCGCCGCCCCCCAATGGATGAGCGCATCGAGGCCACCAAATTGCGTTATGGTCTCGGCGACAACTTGCTCGCAAACCGTTGGATCAGAAACATCACCGCCGACAAGATGCAAATTGGCCTCATCAGCGGGCAGGTTTTCGGCCATTAGCTCACCCTGGATATCAAACGCCGTCACCCGCGCACCTTGGTCCAGTAAAAGCTTGGTGCAGGCCAGGCCGATACCACTAGCCGCCCCCGTGACAATAACGCGCTGATCAGTCATGAATATTTTCCCCAGTTTTGGTGGATGAACGAACGCGGTCAACTTAGGATATTCAACGAGGTTGTGCCAGACATAGAGAAGGAGAGGGCTGGGTGTATCTCATTTGATCAAGGCTTTATGGGACGGCATAAAGAGGTGCTTTAGCTAGCAAATTACCGTTGGCCGCTCACGAGCGCAAAGCAGACATTATATCCGTGGCGATAAAGCTTCCGCACTTAGCGGTGATCTCAATTGATCGAGGCAACCCAAAGCGGACATCGAAGTCATCAATTTAGAATCAATCATTCCGACGGATACATTCAATTCAGGCGTTAAAACTGAACGATTTGGCAAAGCTGCTAACATTCATCTATAGTTAATTAATCAACTTGCCTTAATTTATTAATTCCTCTTCGCTGAATAAAGTTTTTTTATGAAAACACCGTTTGAACTATTGCTGCCAGTCTTCCATGACGTTTCTCCGTACGATGGCTTTGACCCTTCCGCATTCGATGAGGACCTTCAAGGTTGGGGCAGCGATAGCCCTGTATTCAAAACCATTATCGAGCGTCTTCAACCCGAAATTGTGATTGAAGTCGGCACTTGGAAAGGCGCGTCTGCCATCCATATTTCAAACCTTTTGAAAAGCAATGGGATCGAGGCTGCCGTCTTTTGTGTTGATACTTGGCTTGGTGATTCCAGTCATTGGTATCGTCCAGAGTGGCGAAGTCATCTTCAACTGAAAAACGGATTTCCGAATTTTTATTACCAGTTTTTAGCCAATGTTATGAAGAATGGCCACGAGGATATGATAATCCCGATACCTCAATCATCAAGATCGGCATGCAATTGGTTTCGACAAATCGATTTGAAGCCAGATGTCGTTTATTTGGATGGTTCTCACGATGAAGCTGATGTCTATTTAGATTGTCGGGACTATTGGGAATTACTCGCTCCGAATGGGGTCCTATTTGGTGACGACTATGGCGGAATTATGAATCAAGGTGTGAAACGTGCGGTCGATAAATTTTGCCAAGAGTTAGAACGTGAACCTACCATCATTCAGAACAAGTGGATTTTAACCAAACCAGAATGAGCCAATAAAGACCAATAGATTTTGTTCTAAACTTTAATTTTCCGAGCAAAATGCCTGATAACAAATTTTAGCGGTAAGGTACTCACTACCCCAGATCCTAATTATTGATTTTTTTAATTATCAAACTGCAAAATGCTGCAGCAAGGATTAAAACTTCATTGCTATACATTCGAATGTCCGCTTCTGCATGCGATCTCAACCCATAGCGGACATTTGATAATCTATAAAAAGCCAGAATTCCGATGAACAAACTAGCTTGAAGGCTCACACAATTTTTTTAGTTCCTGCACTAGTAATAATGCCGCTGGCGTCAGGCTCGTTCGTTTACGACGTATGATCCCGAGTTTGCGTTGCCATTTCAGTTCTTCAACGTTGAGTATTGTAAAATCATCCCT
>JABIIH010000205.1 GCA_018649245.1 Rhodospirillaceae bacterium
GCTTCACCATCATTCTCATCCGTTTCCCCATCTGATTCCGGGGTGGTGATCATATCGGTTGCCAGCAAGCCGGCATTTTCGCGAATTTTAAGCTCAATCTCAGCCGCCATTTCAGGGTTTTCTTTGAGGAAAGTTTTGACATTTTCCCGGCCCTGGCCAATTCGCTGGCTGTCGTAGGAGAACCAGGAGCCAGATTTCTCGACAATCTCGGCTTTGACACCCAAATCGATCAACTCGCCCATCTTGGAGATGCCTTCCCCATACATGATGTCGAATTCTACGGTCTTAAATGGGGGGGCCACTTTATTTTTGACGACCTTGACCCTTGTGTGGTTACCAACAACGTCTTCTTTGTCCTTAATCGCACCGATGCGGCGGATATCGAGACGGACGGAAGAATAAAATTTAAGCGCATTGCCGCCGCTGGTGGTTTCGGGACTGCCAAACATGACACCGATTTTCATGCGGATTTGGTTGATGAAAATAATCATGGTGTTTGATTTGGCCACTGACGAGGTCAGTTTACGCAATGCCTGGCTCATCAGGCGGGCTTGCAGACCAACATGATGGTCACCCATCTCGCCTTCAAGCTCGGCGCGCGGCACCAGGGCTGCCACACTATCGATGACCAAGACGTCGATGGCACCAGAGCGGACCAGTGTATCGGCGATTTCCAAGGCTTGCTCACCGGCATCCGGCTGCGAGATCAGCAGATCCTCAACATTGACGCCAAGCTTTTTGGCATAGCCCGGATCAAGTGCGTGTTCCGCATCAATGAAGGCGCAGGTGCCGCCGGTTTTTTGCGCTTCGGCGACGACATGCAGGGAAAGCGTCGTCTTGCCCGAACTCTCAGGCCCATAAATTTCAATCACCCGGCCTTGTGGCAAACCGCCGATGCCGAGCGCAATATCCAAGCCGAGCGAACCGCTCGAGATGGCTTCAATATCGAGCGCATCCTGCTGGCCAAGTTTCATAATGGAGCCTTTGCCGAAATTGCGTTCAATCTGGCTTAAGGCAGCATCGAGTGCTTTTTCCTTATCGATGTCTTTTTTCTCCACGAGACGAAGTGCTGGTTCTGACATTTAAGTCCCCTTCCTTATTTCATAGGGTGTTGTTGAGTGCAACTAGAGGAATTTGTACTCATTTTGTTCTTATGTGCAAGTGTTTTTTATAACCTGTTGTAATCATTTGATTATTTAAGCAATGTTCCAAATACGTTCACACAAAATTGAGGCCAAATCCGCGAATTTGGGAACCGCTCAAACAGTGGTTAAATATTCAATCTGATTCCCGCTTGAAAGGGTTATGGCGGGGCCAGAGGGGGTTTTTCGACGTTTGACGTAAGTGGGGGCAAGCAACGGCGCTCAAAATGATCTTGCGCAAATAACAGATTAAAACGTATTAATTGCTTTGTCAGCGAACCTGAATTTTGCCATAAAATCGCTTCTAAAAATAAAATGATAATTGATCACCTGAGTGGCCATTAACACATGTCTGATTTTAGCGAAGCATTCGCGGCGGCGTTTGCCTTAATTATAAGCTTTGAAAGCAGCCTGGCCGAAATTGTCGGCTTGTCGCTGCAAATCAGCTTAATCGCGGTTTTGCTAGCAAGTCTAATCGGCTTGCCACTTGGCGCCGCCTTGGCCGTTTTTCGTTTTCCGGGCCGCCTCACCTTGGTTGTCATCCTAAATGCCCTCATGGGATTGCCGCCCGTGGTCGTTGGCCTGATCGTTTATTTATTATTATCCCGCTCTGGACCGCTTGGTACGCTCGGTCTTTTATTTACCCCGACAGCGATGATCATTGCTCAGACCATTTTGATCACGCCAATCATTGCTGCCCTAACGCGGCAATCGACAGACACGCTGTGGAAAGAATATTCCGAGCAATTTAGGTCTCTTGGCACCCGGCCCGATGAGACAGTGATCGCCCTTTTGTGGGACAATCGTTTTAGCCTGGTGACGACAATATTGGCAGGATTTGGCCGCGCCAGTGCCGAAGTCGGTGCGGTTATGATTGTTGGCGGCAACATCGATCACGTCACGCGCGTGATGACGACAACGATTGCCTTGGAAACCAGCAAGGGTAATCTTGCTCTGGCGCTCGGCCTCGGCATTATTCTGCTCTGTCTGGCTCTCGGCGTAAATGCTGCCGCCTTTCTCATTAATGAAGCAGCGGTAAAGCGCCATGGATGAATCTCGGGATAGCTCCGCCAACAAAGGAATACGTCTGAATCAAAATCAGACGACGGAGCCGAATATATTACCCCTGGTGCTTGATAACGTGTCCTATGAAGTTAACGGTATGCGCTTGATCAAGGAAATGACCCTTGCTTTAAAATCCGGCTCAAGCACCATCATTCTTGGCCCTAATGGAGCCGGAAAAAGTATGCTCCTGCGATTGTGTCACGGCTTAATCAAGCCCAACGACGGCACTCTTTCCTGGCAGGGGCCCAGCGGCGACAATGCTAGTTTCTATCAGGCGATGGTATTTCAACGCCCGGTGATGCTGCGACGTTCGGTGACAGCAAATCTTCATTTCGGGCTTAAATCACGCGGCCTCTCTCGAACTGAACGCAATCAGATCACCGAAGATATGTTGCAAATCACCGGCTTGACGCGATTGGCAAAAACCCCCGCCCGATCTTTATCAATTGGTGAGCAGCAACGCCTGGCACTCGCTCGCGCCTGGTCGCTAAAACCCGAGGTTTTGTTCTTGGACGAGCCAACGGCCAATCTTGATCCGGCAGCAACGCACTCGTTGGAAGAAATCATCGGCACAATTAAGGCAACCGGCACTAAGATTGTTATGTCGACCCACGATCTGGGCCAAGCGAAACGATTGGCGGATGAGGTGTTGTTTCTCTATCGCGGGCGATTATTAGAGAAGGCCCCGGCGGATAAATTTTTTGAAGCGCCGCAAAATGACTTAGCAGAAGCGTTCTTAAAAGGTGAGCTGCTCTGGTGGCACCGCCAGGAGTTAAAACCACCTTCGGAGATCAAACATCGGGGCGACCAATGAAGGTGCGATTTAAATCTGTTCTTATAAGCCTAATTGCCAGCTCTGTTCTGGCGGCAAACGCCTTCGCGGCAGAGCGTTTTATCATCGTTGCCTCGACGACATCGACTGTTAACTCGGGCTTGTTTGACTACCTGTTGCCAAAATTTACCAAAAGACACGGTATTCAAATTCGGGTTGTCGGTGTTGGTACCGGACAGGCAATACGAGTCGCCCGCCGAGGGGACGCGGATGTGCTTTTTGTTCATCACAAAAAATCTGAGCTGGCATTTGTCCGCGGTGGCTTTGGCGTCGAGCGCAGTGATGTGATGTTTAATGATTTTGTGATCGTGGGACCGGAAAATGATCCGGCTAAAGTCGACGTTACGAAAACCGTGGTCGCCGCCTATCAAGCAATCGCGGACAAAAAGTCAATTTTTACCTCGCGTGGTGATGACAGCGGCACTCATAAAAAAAGCCTGTCGATCTGGCAAGCGGCGCTCAAAATGGTGCCCTTAAGCAGCGGAGCTAAGTGGTATCGGGAAACCGGTTCCGGCATGGGTGCCACACTTAATATCGCCTCTGCGATGAACGCCTATACGCTGACGGATCGGGCGACTTGGGAAAATTTTAAAAACAAGGGTAAGCTTAAAATTCTCTTTCAACATGATCCGATGTTGCAAAACCAATATGGCATCATCAAGGTAAACCCAGAGCGACATAATCATATTAAAAGCAAGGAAGCCGATACCTTCATCAGTTGGCTACTCTCTAGCGAAGGCCAGACTGCCATCAACAATTATAAACTAAACGGTAAACAGGTGTTTTTCGCTAACGCGTTAAAGTAAACGCAGAATAAAATCGCACTTAATCCTCAACCAAAGCCGCCAGATTACCGCCGATAATAGATTTGGCTTCGGCCACCATACCCTCGATCAATTCCTGACAGGTTGGCACATCGTTGATCAGACCGGCGACCATGCCGCAGCTCCAGGCACCAGAATCCATTTCGCCATCATTCATGACCTTGGGATAAACACCGGCAACCAAATCGGCAATATCGTCGATTTTCAGATCAGGCCCTTTTTCACGCTCGATTTCGATAACCCGCTCAACCGCTGAATTGGCCAGCACCCGCTCGGTATTACGCAACGGCCGCATCACCAGCCGGGTATCAAGCTCAGAAGCCGCTAGGATCGCGTCTTTGACGTTTTGATGTACCGGCGCTTCTTTGGTGGCGATAAAGCGGGTTCCCATATTGATGCCATCGGCGCCGAGCGCCAAAGCTGCAACGAGCTGTTTGGCATTGCCAATACCGCCCGAAGCGACAAAGGGGATGGAGAGCTCTTCGGCAGCGCGTGGCAGCAGGATCATATTGGGAATGTCGTCCTCGCCCGGATGGCCGCCACATTCAAAACCGTCAACGCTGACCGCGTCGCAGCCAATTTTTTCGGCTTTTAAGGAATGGCGCACCGAGGTGCATTTGTGGATCACCTTGATACCGGCCTCTTTTAACACCGGCAGATAAGGTTCGGGATTGCGGCCGGCTGTTTCAACAATTTTAATGCCGCCTTTGATGATCTCTTCGATATAGCCGTCGTAAGGCGGTTCTTCAAAGGTCGGTAGAAAGGTCAAATTCACGCCAAACGGCTTGTCCGTCATGTCATGGCAACGGGCGATCTCCTGGCCGAGATCAGCCGGCGTTTTCTGTGTCAGGCCGGTGATAATACCGAGGCCGCCGGCGTTCGAGACTGCGGCGGCCAGCTCGGCGTAACCGACATGGTGCATACCACCTTGGATGATCGGGTATTTGATACCAAGTAATTCTGTAATTCGGGTCTTCATCTAGCTCTCCATTTGCGAGCGCGTAATTTAGAACAAAAAAAAGGAGCGTGCCAACAACACGCTCCCCTTTCAAATAAATATGTCGCCAAATTTTAGCGTTTGCAGTCTTTGTAGTTATAAGCACGGGAATTGCTAACTACCAAGCCCCGTTGCTCAAGAGTCCACTTGCCATCCGCGCCTTTTACAACTTCACGCGCATGGAAATCTTGGATTGGAAAGTGTTCTTTGCCATATTTGAAATTACCACGAACCGCGGCAAAGTTTGCTTTTTCAAGCGCCGCTCTCATTTGATCCATTTTTGAAATATCACCGCCGACGGCATCAACGCCGGATTTAATCAGCATGATGGTTTCATAAGACTGGGCCGCAAAGTGGTTAGGCATCACGCCGTATTTCTTTTTAAAGTCGGAAACGAACTTTTGGTTCGCCGCGTTTTTGAAATCCGGTGACCATTGAGCAGTCTGGAACGTATTCAACACGTTCAAACCAATTTTCTGGAAGATCGGCAAATTGCCCATATCGATCGAAAAAACGTGATAGAGCGGTGTCGTTTTATTGAGACCAGCTTGATTATACTGGGTGAAAAACTTCGGTCCCCAAGCGCCCGGGTAAAAAGCGACAACTGCATCAGGCTTAGCGGCTTTGATTTTAGCCAGTTCCGCCGACCAGTCTTTGTGGCTCAGCGGTACAAAATCTTTACCCACCACTTTACCTTTATAAGTCCGCTCAATTCCACCGACGACCTGTTTACCAGCCGCATAGTTGAGCGATAGGATATAAAGATTTTTGATGCCTTTTTGATTGAGCAGCATGCCCGTGGCCGAGGCGTTCTGGCTGTTTTCCCAGGAAACATTGAAATAGTTCTTATGGCATTTTTTACCGGAATATAAGGAATGCCCAGCATTGGCAACAAACAAGAATTTGCCGGATTTTAGAACAACGGGTGCAGACGCGCCCAAAACATGAGACCAGATATAACCGGCCATGATGTCGACTTTGTTATTTTTTATCAGCTTTTCAGTTTTCTGTTTGCCAGTTTTAGGATTCAATCCGTCATCCTCAAACAGGACTTTGACGTTTTGCCCACCCATTTTGTGGTCGATATGATCAAGGGCCAACTCAACAGCCATTTTCATTTGTTTACCGATAATCGCTGCCGGTGTTGTCAAAGTCGTGACAAAACCAATTTTAATTTCTTTAGCTTGAGCCGGTGTAACAACCGGCGATACCGCCGTCACCACGGCAGCCGCAACGGTTAATCCTAGAATTTTCTTAAACATTAAACACACTCCCTGCATTACTTTTTGATTTAGATGTATATTAGAATTTTGTATTCCAAAAAAGATGCTAGCAATAAATCCTCTATATTCCAAAGGGTAAATTTTTTAAAATTGAAATAGTAAGCGTTGTTGTGCCGGCCGTATTTGCCCTCTAAAGTCTTCGCCAATTCACTTAGGAGCCCTAAATATGCCTGACCAATCCTTTCGCACCATGCTGGCCAATCTCGAACAACAAGGCGAGCTTATTCATTTCACCAAGGAGGTTGATCCGCTTGAGGATATGTCGGCTGTGGAGTGGAAGGCCTATAATGAATTGGGTCAGGCGAGCTTGTTTACAAACATCAAAGGACATGAAGGCTGGCAGGCTTGCAGCCAAATTGTCGCCGACCGCAAAAAATGGGCAATTGGTCTCAATATTGAAGAAGACGTTTTGCTCGATCAAATGGCGGCACGTATTCAAACACCCATTGCCGCCGAAATGACAACTGGTGAGGCGCCGGTAAAAGATATCAAAAAAACAGGCGACGAGATTGACCTCTATGATTTCCCAACTTTGATGACCTCAGAAAAAGATGGCGGGCGCTATTTTGCTTCAGGCATTGCCATAATCAAAGACCCGGATACCGGTCTCCGCAACCTCTCGATCCACCGCCAAATGGTCACCGGCAAGGATAAAACCGGCTTTATCATGATCCCGCGCCAGGCCCGTCAGATTTACGATAAATATTGCGCCCGGGGTGAGGCCATGCCGGTCGCCATGGTCTACGGCACCCATCCTGCCATCTTTTTCGCCTCAAGCTTTACGACGACTTTTGGCAATGATGAATTAGGTTTAGCCGGCGCGATTATGCAGGAACCGGTTCGAATGGTAAAATGTGAAAGCATTGATCTCGAGGTCCCGGCCGAGGCGGAAATTGTTATTGAAGGCGAAGTACTGCCAAACCATCTTGAACCCGAAGGTCCGTTTGGCGAGGTTACCGGCACTTATGCCGGCGGTATGGATTCTGAAGTTTTTCAGGTCAAAGCAATTACCCAACGCAAAGACCCGATTTTCTACGCGCTGCATTGCGGCTTCCCGGTAACGGATGCTCAGTCAACCATGGGCATCGGCATTGAAGTCGCGACCAAGCACCATCTCAAAGACGTCGAGGGTGGCTTGAACTTGATGGATGTGCGCGCTATTACCGAAGCCGGTGATATGATGCTGATCCTTAAGATGCGCCCACGCCAACCCGGTCAAACCAAGACCGCCCTGATGGCAGCACTTTCCGGTCCCTATCTCCACCCTAAGCTTGCCATCGCCGTTGACGAAGATATTGATGCCAGCGATCTCCGTCAAATCGCCTGGTCGATGACAACCCGGGTTCATGCCGAGCGTGATGTCGTGATGATCCCAGAAACACGGGTATTTGCGCTCGATAATATTTCACCGACCGCACCTGGCATGGGCAGCTTTGCCCGGGTCGGCACTAAGTGGTTAATTGATGCGACCATCCCGGCGCATTTATCTGAAGCCGAACGCTACAATTTTGAGCCGGCTTTCCCCAAAAATTTTGAGACGGTAAATTTAAAGGATTATCTGCCTTAGTAGTTAGCAGTATGGCCAAAGCAAGGAAGCAACAGTCCCGGGCACTCAAGAAAAAGCGTAATCCATATGCCCGCGCCCTTCGCGAAAACCCGCTGTTCAGGCCCAAGATTGAAAAAGACCCGACGCTTTATACACGCAAGACCAAACACAAAAAATTGAATGATTAATCACCGGATCCTGCCATGAAAATTTGTATCGCTGGCGCCAATGGCGCATTTGGCACCAAACATCTTGATGCAATCGATGCTATCGATGAAGCCGACGTTGTATCGGTCGTTGATGTAGAGCCCGACCGGTTAGCAGCATTGGCCAATACGTGCGGCATTGAACATTGGACCACCGAGCTTGAGGAAAGTCTGGCGCGCCCGGAAATTGATGCCGTGATCCTTGCCACACCAACCCAAATGCACGCTGAGCAAGCCATCAAATGTCTTCAAGCAGGCAAGCATGTCCTGGTCGAAATCCCGATGGCCGATACTCTTGCCGATGCGGAGCGGCTCATTCAAGCGCAACAAAAATCCGGCCTGGTTGCCATGGCCGGCCATGTCCGTCGTTTTAATCCGAGCCATCAGTGGATACACAATCGTATTCAAGCCGGCGAGTTGACGCTCCAGCATCTAGACGTCCAAACGTTCTTTTTTCGCCGCAGCAATCTAAATGCTCTTGGTAAGCCGCGCAGTTGGACTGATCATCTATTATGGCATCACGCCTGCCACACAGTTGATCTGTTTCAATATCAAACGGGAGCACCCGCTGCAGATATTCACGCCCTCCAGGGACCGCCCCACCCGGAGCTTGATATTGCCATGGATATGAACATTAGCTTGAAATCACCGATAGGAGCGCTCTGCAGCCTGACTTTATCCTTTAACAATGATGGCCCCTTGGGCACTTTTTTTCGCTACATTTGTGATAACGGTACGTTTGTCGCCAGTTATGACGATCTGGAAGACGGCAATGGTGAAACGATTGATCTAACAGATGTTGCTGACTCATTGAATGGTGTCGAACTTGAAGACCGGGAGTTTTTCGCTGCCATTCGTGAAGGCCGCGAGCCCAATAGCAGTGTCAATCAGTGTCTGCCAGCGATGGTGACGCTTGACCGCTTGGAGCGATGCTTAAATGACGCTGTAGAGTAACGCTAACTTGCCATCACGTCACATCTGCCTTGTCGCGCCTCCTTAGGCATTGAAAAGGGATTAGCAGAAATTCGCCGAGGCGCGGGCACGGCCTACGACCAAGATGTCGTAGAGGTTTGCCACGAGCTTTTTGAAAAGGATGAATTCAATTGGGAATGATAAAGCAACATTCCCAATTTTAACGGATTTTATCACCTTTCTTGGGCCTTCGTGATCGCTTTTACGGGCTATGGAAATCGTCATAATGCGGATAGGTATTGGCCATATACCATTTAAAGAAATCCCAGTAGGATTCTTTCGGGTATTTCGGCGGGTTATCCGGTCCGTGGCAGGTTGGCAGGCATTCGACCACTGGTTCTAAATCCGGATTTACGAACACCGGTGTTGTATAACGATCTTCCGAAGCGGGAATAGCGACCCGATGAGGTGTCGCGATGAAACGTTCGTTGCTCCAGCGTTCTAAAAACTGACCGATATTGACATGGATCACGCCGGGCACTTTCCGGGGGCGGAACCATATACCCTTGGTATCCAGTATCTCCAATCCCTCAACATCGGCGGCCGGTAGTAACGTCATAAATCCGGTATCGGCATGGGCGCCGAGGGCATACTCGTTCTCACCAACGACTTCACTCGGTGGATAATGAGCCATGCGGTAATAGGTATAATTATCGCGGAAATAGGGCTCGAAATAATCTTCCGGTAAATCCAATGCTAAAGCCCATAACGGCAGCAAAGATTTTCCCAATTCTTGCATTGCGGTCATATATTCTTCGACCGTTTCCCTAAATCCTGGCAGATTTTCCGGCCATTGGTTGTTGCTGTAAAATTGCTTACCGGCTTGGACATGAGGATTGTCAGGCGAAAATTCAGTGGCAAATACTGTGGTTTCGTTGAGATCAAACGTATCATTATTGTGATAGGTCGAGTGCTTGATCATGGTTGCCTTTGGCTGAATATATCCGCGCTGATGTTGATCAACTTTGATTTTAAGTTTTTCATCCATCGGCAAAGCACCGAATCGTTTATTTTCTTCAATCGAGCGATCCAACAACTCTTGCGGAATACCGTGATTCTTTAGCGCCAGAAAACCAACTTCCTCGCTGGCGCGCCGTAACTCCTCGGCGAGTGATTCTTTCGACCCTGGTTCGTTGGCGAAATAAGGCGCCAGATCCAATAGCGGCAAATCTCGGGTTTCGATACTATCGCCATCGACCGTAACTTCCACTTCAACCATGCTCATGAAAATTCTCCTACCGGTTTTTAGTTTGACGTTAGATTTTGCTGATTCTCATAGTCGTCACCTTGATTAGGATCAATTGGGAATCTAGATATCAAAATCCTTACGCTCAAACAACTAGAAGGTAGTAAGTCAGAAAACCAGTCCGTAAAGGGGCATTTGTAGAATTTCCGTGATCCGCTTTACCCTGCCATCACATCTTTCACTTTAACCGCAAGCTCTTGCAGACTGAACGGTTTAGGCAGGAAGTTGATCGACTGATCTTCGCTGATCTCACCGGGGATGGCATCTTCAGCGTGGCCAGACATCAAAATCACTTTGATTTTCGGTAATTCTTCTAAAATCAGCCGCACCAGGGTGTGGCCATCCATACCCGGCATCATGACATCGGTCAGGATAAGATCGATCGGATCACCAAATTCATTGATCACGTCAAGCGCATGCTCACCGTCATTAGCCTCGAGTACACGGTA
>JABIIH010000114.1 GCA_018649245.1 Rhodospirillaceae bacterium
CTTTGCAAACTGAATTCGAAATGTGATGTAGGAATGCCTCAGAGAATATACCGTTAGTTTATTGCCGTTTCGATCTGTCTCAACATCCGCCTCTCTAATTACCGAGTTAAACCCTTCTCTAAAATCTTGAATCGGTTGACCCTTTTCGTTGCAGAAAATATACGAGTCTTTGCTCCATTCCTCGCCGATGGTTTTCATATATGCTTTCCATCGCTCCAACGCTCTCAGCGCCGTATAACGACCAACTACGGTTCTTGTTTTCTTGACCTTGCTGTGAGAATGAGTGACATGGACAGTGACAATACGGCGACCAAGTTTGTTAATTCTATCTTCCAAGTCTCCCCAAATTAGATGCCGTGCTTCGCCCACTCTCAGCCCCGTATTCACGAGGAACAAAATATAGGCTCGCAGCATATGACGATGACGAATAATCCGACTGTCATTTCCGTGCTTACCTTTTGCCAGGTATTCTTTCGTCCTCATATACGTATGAAGCTTTCGGTATTGTTCACGGGTAAATGCTGACCGACGATTGCGTTTTCCTAGTTTGTATTTCCATTCAAATGCGCTGCCCGAATATATCCTCCGCATCGCACACCAACGGAGAAATTGCTTAAACGCATTTACCTCCCATTGAATAGTCCTTGAAGAAATATCGGTTTTATAATTTCCATGTTTGAGCTTGTTTCTTTTCGTGTGCGTTGCCCAACTTCTTCGCCAAACCTCGTATTCAGCAAGATCAGAAACGGAGACTGTTTCTAGCGGTTTACCCTCCAAATATTCTCGCCAATAAATATCAATGCTTTTCTTGAACCCTCGCAGCATGTGCTTTGAGAATCCGTTCGTACCAAGCTCAACATTATCCTCGTAGTCAGAGATAAATCTATCTAAGCCTTCGCCAACTGTTACCTGTTTAATCGCCACGCCAGATTCCTGACGAACTTTGATCTGGGCAAATTTCTCCATCGCACGCTGGACTGCTTGATCATAGTTTCCAGTCTTAAGGCTTTCAGTAATATAGCGTTGATTACGGGCAAGAGATGGGTTGTCTATCTTGTATCTAGCGTAATAGAGATCTTTGGTTTTTAATTCTTTGAGGAATACGGAAACCTTAAATTCTTCGTCCGTTTCATCCCAGCAGATATGTTTAATTTCATTATTTTTTTTCATGCAAATGAGTATAGCATGTCATTTACATATCGTTGACGGATTTTTTATCGCCTTATAACCTACTGATATTACACAGTGTTTTTACCCCAGTGATCGATCCAGAACTGCCATTTATCATCATAAGTCATTGTTTTTACTGAAAATTACATAATTTAAGATTTTTTTTCGACGGAAAGATTTTGCTAGCTCGTTTTATTCCCAAGTGCGGCGATTGGCGCTTCACGGATGATGAAACGAAGATATAGAAAGATTACAGAAAAGGATAGCGACATGAAAACAAGAATATTAACTCTATTGGTCGCAAGTGTATTTGTTATTGGATCAACGGCAGCGCCGGTCAAGGCCGCCAGTGATCAAGAATTTATTGGCACGCTGATCGGCGCCGCCGTCGGTGGTTTCCTCGGCTCGAACGTCGGTAAAGGCAAAGGCCAATTGGCCGCAACGGCTGTCGGTACGTTACTCGGCGCCGGCATCGGCAATACCATGGCGACCTCTGACCGCCAGATCACCAATACGGTTTATAATCCGCAGCCTCGCGTTGTGTATGAACCGCGCCCGCAGCCCCGCCAACGCGTGGTTTATGTCGAGCGTCCTGTGCGTGAAGTTATCTATGTGAAGCAAAAACCGCGCTATCGCACTAAGTATGTTGTCGTGCATCCGGGGTACGGTCAAAAAAAGTACATGCCCGAACATGCCAGGGCCTATGGCTGGAAAAAACACCATAAAAAAGCCTACAAAAAAGTTTATTACAGCAAGCACGGCTACAAAAATGTCCGCTATGTAACGGTGCGCCGCAACAACTCATAAAAATTTGGTCGATTACCTCACGCTTAAGTCTCGACTTAAGCACCCTCGACAGCCGGTCCGTCTCTTAAATGAGGCGGGCCGGTGGGCTTTTTGGGGGCTTTTGGAAAACCCTTTTGGCGGTCACATCTTTGGGAGAAACCACTGCTCTCCCTTGCACCGATTTGGCCAGCGACCTATCTTTTAATACTATGATGGCAACAGATGAGTTCGATGAGCAAAAAGAAAAAAGTTTTCTTGAGTTTTTTAGTGGTTGTGGCGGCCTTGGCCTACTTTAATCCTCATCGCAATAATGCCGGTGCCCAAGGTTGGCGTAATGCCAGCCGGGAGCCGGTCGGCCTGGCCCCTGACCCCGCTATGACTTCCGAGGCTGTTATTCAGGTCTATACCGCGCGGGCTTATAGCTGGCGCGGCTATTTCGGTGTCCATCCCTGGATCGCCGTTAAACCGACCAATGCCGAAGCCTTTACGGTCTACGAAGTGATTGGCTGGCGTTTACGCTGGGGCGAGGACGTGGTCTCGATCCGGGAACGTCCGGCCGATGCCAGATGGTTCGGTAACGCACCGGAGCTTTTAGCCGATATGCGAGGTAAGGGCGTTGATGCAATTATCAGGAAAATTGACACAGCTGCCCGGAGTTACCCCTACACTGACCAATACAGTGTTTATCCGGGACCAAACTCCAATACCTTTATTGCCCATGTCGCCCGCCAGGTGCCGGAACTGAAAATTGATCTGCCGCCCACTGCTATTGGCAAAGATTATCTGGGGCCGTCACTGTTTGCCAAAGCGCCCAGCGGCACCGGCTATCAATTTAATCTCGGTGGTTTGTTTGGTATCATGGCGAGTGTCAAAGAAGGCTTGGAGTTCAATATCTTAGGTCTGACTTTCGGTGTGAACCCGTTTGATCCGGCGATTAAACTGCCGGGCATTGGCCGCATCGGGCCAGATCGTAAATTAGATTATAAACCTCAAGCAAAAACCGCAAACACTAAGCCTGAAAAACTGATCGCCGAAAAACCGCTTTAGTCCCACCACATTTACGCAAAATTCAACTCTCGCGAAGTGTTACGCTTCCTCGTGTTTTCTATGACGCCGGCCACGCTTACCATGCCCCCATTTATGTCCGTGTCCGCGGGCGCCGATCTTCCGGGCTTTGTCGATAATCTCGTCAAGCTCACCGGATTCGACCGCCTCGACAACATCGCTATAAAATGGGATCAGATCTTCCGGTGTTGCAATAAGGAAGGACTTGCCGGATTGAAATTCAATTGGCCGGGTGCCAAATCTGATTTGAGTATACAGATTTCCATCATCATCGCGGAATGACCAGTCGCGGATCGGTTTGCCGCGGCCGTTGAGTTGTCCGGAATTTTTGACATTCTCGATTTGCCCGTTGATGGCGTTGATCAGTTTATGCTTGGCCCGCTCAAGAGCATCCTGTCCCGGGGCGCGTTCAACCTCAACGGCCTGGTATTTTTCTAGAAAAGCCATATATCGCTCCTTTCCTGGATTATCCGATTTTCAAATCACGGCGTGCCTGATCTAACTCCCAGGTATTGGGCGCCTCCGGCATTGATCGATCAAGCCAGGCATCAACTGCGTCGCTGAGCCAAACAACAAAGTTTTTGGCTGATTTCTGCCACTGGACAGTTCGCCGTAGGTTTGGCGGATAATCAAAATTTAGTCCTGCATATAGTATAAAATTACTCATTATCGTGTTCTTTCTATTAATTAACTTGTGTATATATATAATAATAAGACGTGATAATCAAGTGTTATTTTAGTGTTATTAATTGAAGTGCAGAGATTGTGGTGTCATTTGTCCAAGCGTCAGTTATGCTCAGCTTTCAAAATTACTTGGGGGAAAATCAATATGGCCAAGTTTGACGACGTCTATTACGACTTATGGGAAAATACTGAGTTTGTGGCGATCACCACAAAGGGCGAAGACGGCCCACATGTGGTCGGTAATTGGGGCGACTATGTCCGCAAATTGGGGCTTCGGGACGAAACCATCGTCATGCCTGCCGGCAGCTATCATCAGACCGAGAAAAATCTCAGCCAGGACAACCGGGTGACGCTGCTGATTGCCTCCCGCCAAGTGCATGGCTCCCGGACACCGGGCCAGGGCTGCGAAATTACCGGGACCGGTGAAGTGGTCACATCCGGCGCCATCGTTGATGAAGTTAAAGAAAATTTCCCCTGGGCGCGCGGCGCGCTGGTGGTGCAAGTCGAGAAAGTGACCACGCAGCTGTAATGAGTGGCTGGTTTAAACGGAGAGGAAAACATGGATTGGAGCATCAAATATAATCCGGCCTATTGGGAGGGCAAACGACTGGCTTATCCGGAAGTGCCGAAAGAACATCCCAAATTCGCGCAAAGCATTGCCATTGGCAATCTCCTATTTGTCTCCGGTTGCGGTGGTCAGGATACGCTTTCGGGTCAGCCGGCGCCGGACAATGCCGGTGATCAAGTCACTGTCGCACTTGAAAAAGCCAGGAAGGCCTTGGAAGCGGCCGGCAGCTCAATGGCCAACATTGTCAAAACATTTTTCCTGGTGCGCAGCCTGGATGACTATCAGGCCGTGCGTAAAGCAGAGACCGAATATTACGAAGAGCACGCGCCGCTGCTGATCGAACAGCCGCCGGCGGCCACGCTGATGGTAATACCTGAACTGGCCCGGCCGGAATATTTGGTGGAATATGAAGTGATCGCCGCCCTCGACCGCGATGCACCCGACTGGGGGGTTACCTATTATCCGGAATTTTGGGGCGGCAAGGAATTGGCCTATCCCCATGTGCCAAAAGAACACGCCAAGTTCGCCCGAACTCAAGTGGTCGGCGAGCTGGTAATCGTTTCAGGCTGTCAGGCACTCGACCACGACACGGTAAAAGTCGAGACCATGGATTTTATTGAGCAGAGTGAAATCGTACTTGAGAAAATTAAAATCGGTATGGAAGAGACCGGTGGCTCGCTGTCGAGCGTGGTTAAAACCAACGTATTTCTTAAAGATTTAGACGAGCTGGCACGCTACCGCGAGGTTGAGCGGGCATTCTATCAGCGCCATGTGCCGGACATTGGCAATAATCTGCCCGCCAGCACGGCCATTATTGTTGATGAATTGCCGCGCCCGGAATTCCTGGTCGAGGTTGAGGCAATTGGTGTGGCGAACACCAAAGACCCAAATTGGCAGGTTAATTTTGGACCTGGCGACGAGACAGCTTCCGCCAGTGCGACAGCTGGTAATCTGGTGTTTCTTTCCGGTTGCGACGGTGACGGCGAAACGGTTGAGCAACAGATCAACACCGCCCTCGATAAAGTCCGGGCCGATCTCGAGGCCGCCGGTAGTTCAATGGACCAGATTGTCAAAACTCTGATGATGCTGAGGCAGATCGAGGACTATCCGAAAATGCGCAAAGCGGAAGTTGAATATTACGAGCAGCACGCGCCGCATCTGGTCGCCAATCCACCGGTCAGCACGTTTGTCCAGCTCCCAGCCATCACCCGGCCCGGCGCCTTGTTCCAGATCGACGTCACGGCTGTGCGTTAGTTTAATCTGGGGATGGCGGATCGTTATCCGTTCATCATTGCGACAACTTATCGCAATATTTCTGCCATGCCGCTTTAAACGCACCTTCAAGTTCTGCAACATGGGTCTTGGCATCGAAGATGGTTTCGATTGCGCGGGCTCTTAAGCCCTGACGAATACCGGCCAAGGCATCAACGTCACTGACCAGCTGGAGCGCGGCGGCGACATAATCTGTTGCCGAGCTGGTGACGCAGCTATCGAGCCCCAACCGCTGCAGCAAAGAACCGGTGAGGCGTCCCATAAACGCCTCGCCTGCCAAGGTGACAATCGGCACTCCCATCCAGAGCGCTTCATAGCTCACCGTGCCGCCGCCAAAGGGAAGCGGGTCAAGGGCGATATCTATTTTATCGTAGACGCTGAGATAGGCGCTCGGCTCGGCAGTGAAACCTTCGAAGAGCAATCGCTCTTCGGCAATATCATGCGCGGTAAACGCCTCGAGGATAAGCTCCCGCCGCGCAGCATCGTCAAAAGCCCGGTGCTTCAGCAGCAGTTTAGATTTTGGTGTTTGGCTTAAAATCTCGGCCCAAACTTTAATGACGTCGGGGCTTAGCTTGGCAATATTATTGCACGAGCCAAAGGTAATGTAGCCATTTGATGCGGCTGGCAGTGGCGTCACTGCACCGACTTCTTCGAGTTGCTGATAGGTGTTAAAACCGCTGAGGCGGATCAGTTGCTCGGTAAAAAAATCATCGCCGGCACCCGGCGGAGAAATAAAATCATCCGTGATCAAATAATCCGTCGCCGTCAGACCGCTGGTTGAAACCAGATTGGTGCAAGCGATCTGCACGGGGGCTGCTCGGTGTGCCAAAACCTCCCGGTAGCGCGATTTAAAGGTACAGGGATGCGCAAATATATCGATCTGGTCAGCGCGCATGAGCGCTGCAATCTCCGCTGCCGATTTATCACCGACGTCGATCCAGTGATCCGCGGCGGCGATCAGATTAGCGGGTGGCTCGGCACCATCGGCCCGGCTGCCGTAGAGGGAAACTTCGAAGATCGTTTTATTGTGGCTGGCCAGAATGGGGTGCAAAAACCGGCTGGTGACATGGCTATCAAGTTCAGGCAGGAAATAGGCGAGACGCAGTCGGCGCTCGGTTGTTAACTCATTAGTGAAATCCGGTAACATCGGCACGGTCTTCGCCAGCTTCTCACCCCAAGCTTTATTGGCACCATATATATCCTCAGGCGAAGCGGCGGCTGAAAAATTCAAAGCAAAGAGATAGTTGGCCCAATGGATTTGATTTTCCGGATCAAGCTCAAGGGCGCGTTTAAATGCCTTTGCTGCTGATGTAGCACTCCCTTCGGCAAATAAAGCATTGCCGAGATTGTAATGAGCTTCGCTGGCTTGGTCATTTATTTTTAACGCTGTCTCAGCATGCGACTTGGCGGCGGCGGTTTTGCCGAGGGCCAAGTAAACCGAAGCGGCGTTGATATGAAAATCAGCAACCAATGGATCGAGCAAAATCGCCTTGTTGATAAGCTCAATTGCCTGCTCATTGTCTTGTTGAGCGTGCGCGACCATACCCAATAAATGCAAAGCATCGGCCTGCGCGGGCTCAATCTCCAGCACTTTGCGATAGATCCCGGCAGCCTCTGCCAGCTCACCAGCCTGCTGGTGCCTTAAGGCTGTTTCCATAATATGTTCTATATCGCTCATAATATATCCAAAAAAGGCGTGCGGTTTCCGCAGCGATGACTAAATATAGCGGGAGAAGATTAGCATCACACTAACGCAACGCCCATCGATAGATTACGAGGTTAATGGCACTATGAGCATTTGGGGAAAAGTCATCGGCGGTGTTGCCGGGTTTGCGCTCGGCGGGCCACTTGGCGCTATCTTGGGCACGGTTTTTGGCCACGCAGTTGACCGCTCCCGGGCGCAGAAATATGCCGGTGGTGGACCCGAATCACTACAGGCACGACAAACCGCTTTCACCGTCGCGGTGATTGTTTTATCCGCAAAAATGGCCAAAGCGGATGGTCAGGTTACACGTGATGAAGTTGATGCCTTTAAACGGATTTTTGAAATACCCGAGAGCGAAATGCGTGATGTTGGCCGATTGTTCAATGAAGCACGGCAGGATGCTGAAGGGTTTGAGCCTTACGCCGAACAAATTGGTGAAATGTTCGCTCATGATCTGGCCGTGCGGGAAAGTCTGCTTGGCGGCTTGTTCCAAATTGCGCTGGCCGATGGCGTGGTCCACCCAAACGAACTTAAGTTTCTCGAAAAAGTCGCGCACTCGTTTGGCCTCAATCAGCATGATTTTGACCGTATCCAGGCCGCTCATATGGGCTCGGATAGCGCCGACCCTTATCAGATTATAGGGGTGACCCGTGAAACCAGTGACGATGAGATCAAGAAAACCTATCGCAAATTGAGCCGGGAAAATCATCCCGATACGCTGATTGCCAAAGGTCTGCCGCAGGAGTTTATTGATGTCGCCAATGAAAAAATGGCCAGCATAAATGCTGCCTATGATCAGATCAGTAAAGAGCGCTCACTCTAAACAAAATGAAAATTACTGATTATTTTCTGATTCTGCTGAGCACTTTTATTTTGGGCGTGAATTATGTCGCGGTCAAAATTGGCGTCGCCGAATTTCCGCCGTTGTTTATGGTGGCGCTGCGTTTCACCATCGTTGCCAGTATTTTAATCTGGTTTGCCAAAGCGCCGGGCAAATATTTTCCAGCCGTGCTGCTTTTTTCATTCACTATGGGAAGTCTGCATTTCGGTCTGATCTTCATCGGCTTTGAACATGTCGACGCTTCTTTGGTCGCCATCATCTTTCAACTCGGCGTGCCGTTCAGTGTTATTTTTGCCCGAATTTTCTTAGGCGAGGTCTTTGGCTGGCGGCGCTGGGCGGGTATTGGCGTCGCTTTTTCTGGCGCTGTACTGATTGCCGGGGCGCCGCAATCCTCCGCTAATCTCTTTTATCTGCTGATCGTTCTCATTTCTGTTATTGCCTGGGGAATCGCCTCCGTACAGATCAAGCGTATGGCCGATTATGATGCCATCTCACTATCGGCCTGGATGACTTTGCTGGCCGCACCGCAATTGTACCTGGCCTCTGCCGTGTTAGAGAGCGGACAAATTAACGCCCTCACGGGAGCCTCGCTACAAGCCTGGGGCGCGGTTTTTTTTACTGCCATCGGCGCTTCGATTATCGGTTATGGTTTGTGGTATCATCTGATCGGTAAATATACGGTAAGCAGAATAATTCCCTTCGGTTTTCTGGCGCCCTTGTTCGGCATTGCCTCAGCCGTTATTTTGCTTGGTGAAAGCATGACGACAGTGACGATAATTGGTACCGTTCTTATCCTCAGCGGAGTTATGATCGTTCAAATGAGAAGTCTCCGTAAACCGTCGGCTAAACTGAGTGAAAGAAATGATCAAGCGCCCCTCGCCTAATTTTAATCAGCGGCCGGCCGGATCAACCGTTGATATGCTGGTGCTGCACTACACTGGCATGCCGAGCGCTGAGGACGCCTTGGCGCGGCTGTGTGATCCGGTTGCCGAGGTCAGTGCGCATTATGTGATCGATGAAGATGGCTCAACGTATCTACTTGTCATAGAAGAACATCGCGCCTGGCATGCCGGCGTGGCAGCCTGGCAGGGAAACACCAATATCAATGACCGCTCAATCGGCATTGAACTGGTCAATCCGGGACACGAGTTCGGCTATCGCTCATTTAGCGATGTTCAAATGACAACACTGGTGTCTCTCGCCGGGGAAATTATATCCCGCCACTCCATCGCAGCACGAAATGTGGTGGGTCATTCGGATGTTGCACCTACCCGCAAGCAGGACCCCGGCGAACTATTCGATTGGGCCAGATTGGCCGATCAGGGAGTTGGTCTCTGGCCCGAAAGCGATACGGCAGAAAATCTTTCAACCGATTTTGGCGCAGCACTGGAACAATATGGCTATGATATAGCGGATTTAGCCGCCGCAACGACAGCTTTTCAACGTCATTTCCGCCCTGCCATTTGTGACGGCGTAGCGGATGCAGAAACTTTGAACATTCTGCAGGACCTACTCAATCAGTCTGGCCATTGAGGCCAGACCAACTGAATTGGTAGTGTTAAATTAAGCAGCTTGTTTAATTGCGGGATTACTAAAACGCGCCAATTTGGCATCACGTTTTTCCAGATCTTTCACCTGCTCAACCGCATCTTCTTCAGAATCATGCATGCCAACCAGTTCAAATCCATCGCCCACATTAAACACCATCCAGTCGCTGCTAATTTCGTGATAACGAATTGCATAACGCATTTTTATATCTCCTAGGTGTTATGGCTAGAATTCTAGGCAGAGAGTCATTACCAATTTATGAATCAAATTGATGTCGCCTACCATGGTCTATTCTGGACTTGACTTCGGTCTGGCTGGAATGCGATGTCAGCATCGAAAAGAAAAGAAAATGGTAAAATTATGAACCACTCTTTGCCGACTTTGCGAGACGCCATCGATACGGATTTTGCCGAGATTGCCGAGATCTACGCACATTACGTCTTGAACGGTGTCGCCTCTTTTGAAATCACCCCACCAGATGCCAACGAGCTTAAAATACGCTGGCAGTCTATTCGGGATAACGGCTTGCCCTATCTGGTGATCGAGCAAGCCGGCAAAATCGGCGGCTATGCCTATGCCTCACAGTTTCGGCCTCGGCCCGCTTATGATAATACGGTGGAAGATTCAGTTTATGTGTCACCAAATTTTCCCGGCCAGGGTTTGGGCCAAATTCTGCTAACGGATATCATTGAGAAATGTACTTCGCTGGGTCTGCGGCAAATGGTTGCGATTATCGGTGACACTAAGAATCAGCCGTCGATAAATCTCCATAATAAATTGGGTTTTCAGGAAATTGGCGTAATGCCGTCTACGGGCTACAAGCTGGATCAATGGATCGATACGGTAATCATGCAGCGGACTCTTGGGGACGGCGACACCACGCCGCCAATGCTTAAATAATCAATAGTTATTTTGTCAGCACGCCCTTGATAATATCCAACACCGTATTGGTGGCCTTTTCGATTAAAACGACATCCTGATTTATAATCACGCGCTCGGTCCCTTCTCGTGGGGGCGATAATTTAGCTTCTAAATCGCTCGGCAATGCTCTTTTTTGAAGCCCTGGTGGCAACTTCCCATTGCGCTCCAATTGCTTTTGCAGTCCCGGCGGTAATTTGTCGCGTTTGGCCAGACCGGGCGGCAATCCCTTCTTTTTACCTTTTTTATTGTGTTTACTCCGGCCCTTAGATTGATGATTTTGTTTCATCTCGTTCTCATCATTATCTGATTTTGCTGTGGTTTTAGTTGTGGCAGCTGTGACGGCACCTAAGGTTTCACGAATAATCTGCTTTTCTAGATCGCTAAAAAAAGTACCCAGCATTTTTGCCGGCCTTGCTGTATTTACTGCTGGTCCACTGTTTTGAGGAGGAGGTGTGGGCAATTTACTCTGCGCCAAAGCTCCGGCTGAACCAATCATCACACCGACTAACAGGAATAATGTTCTCATTTAATGCCCCTTCCTCCAAATTTTGACTGAAATTACAAATATAAATATGTTGAGCAAAATATCAGTGATTTAGCGCACTTTAACTTTGTGCCAACCTTCAATAATCCAATTCAGTACTAAATAAAAAAAAGCGATGAACAATTTCAAAATATGGATTTATATAGACTGGAACGCATTTAGGAATTATGGCAATACTGTTAAGTACCTAGATTACAAATACTTTTTACGGTTAAATGAATATCAATAATTATTAGCAAACAAATTAATTTTCGTGAAAGCGAATTGGCTAGAAATGGCAGAGCAAAAACTGGGGAAAATATTAGTCATTGATGACGATGCTATTGTTACCGAAACAATCGGCATTTTGTTTGACCAGGAACTTACCGTCTTAAGTGCGGCGAGCGGCAAGGAAGGTATTGCGGCTGCTCAATCAGAACTACCCGATCTTATTCTGCTGGATGTGAAAATGCCCGATATGGACGGCTATGAAACCTGCCGCCAACTTCAGGGTGATACCGAAACGGCAGCTATTCCGATTATATTTCTAACCGCCAAGAATGAATCCACCGATGAAGCCATGGGGTTGGAACTCGGCGCCATTGACTACATTACCAAACCTATCGTGCCGCAAATCATCAAAGCGCGGGTGAAAAATCATCTAACCCAGAAACGCCAGCGCGATGAGCTGGAAAATCTTTCGGCCATTGACGCCTTGACGGGTATCGCCAATCGCCGCCGCCTCGATGAATACCTTGAAAATGAATGGCGGCGGGCAGCGCGAAATAAATATTCTGTATCACTGATGATGATCGATATCGACCATTTCAAAAATTTCAATGATACCTATGGTCATCAAGCAGGTGACGATTGTCTGCGTGATGTTGCCAAAACCATTGCAAATTGCCCGCAACGTCCTTCTGATTTGGTGGCGCGCTACGGTGGTGAGGAGTTTTGCGTTGTATTGCCGGATACGCCGGAAGATTCTGCCCGGGATCTCGCCGAACGCGTGCGGGCTAATGTTGAAAATCTTGCGATAAAACATTCAGGCTCTCCAGATTTTAGCGTTGTCACAGTCAGTGTCGGAGTGGCGACAGCAGCGCCGTCCGACAAGGAAACCAATTTTGATGGTTTGATAAAAATCGCCGATGAACAGCTTTATCATGCTAAAGAATCGGGACGTAATCAGGTTTCGGTGAGCTAAATACTAATTTTATTCTACGTTTTTCTTCCCGAATCGCTTCGATCTGGGCTATAACCCTAGCGCCAGACGGTCGGATGGCCGCTGTTTAGGCTTTCGAGCTTGAATAGAGGAAAGTCCGGGCTCCACGGAGACACGGTGCCGGGTAACACCCGGCGGAGGCGACTCCAGGGAAAGTGCCACAGAAAGCAAACCGCCCAATTTATTGGGTAAGGGTGAAAGGGTGCGGTAAGAGCGCACCGCGTCGGCGGTAACGTCGGCGGCAGGGTAAACCCCACCGGGAGCAAGACCAAATAGGGATGACGCACTTTTCGAAGTAGGCGGGTTTTCGCGCCGTCATCCGGGTCGGTCGCATGAGGCGTTCGGTAACGGGCGTCCCAGATGAATGGTCATCACCTATCGGTTCGCCGATAGCGTACAGAACCCGGCTTACAGACCGTCTGGCATAATTATCGCTCATCAAGCAATTGACTCACCCGCCTGCCCCCGGCATCCTCAAGTCAATCTAAAAATCATTTATAGGGGAGATATCATCATGGGAGAAATCATCGAATTAACCGCCAGTGACGGCCATGCTTTCAGTGCTTATAAAGCAGCACCTGACGGCACACCGAAAGGCGGCGTTGTTGTCATCCAGGAAATATTTGGCGTTAACGAACACATCCGTGACGTTACCGATGGCTTTGCTGCTGAAGGTTATTTGGCCATCGCGCCGGCTTTGTTCGATCGCGCCGAACGTGGCGTAGAGCTGGGTTATGGTCCGGATGACCGGGAAAAAGGCATGGCGACAAGGGGACTTGTCGAGTGGGATGATACGGTTAAAGACTCCATCGCTGCGAGAGAAGCCGTTGCCAGTGCCGGCAAAGTTGGCATTGTCGGCTATTGCTATGGCGGCACAGTGGCCTGGCTGGGCGCCTGCAAAGGCGGCTTTGATGCGGCGTCGGGTTATTACGGCGGCGGCATTCACCAAAATCTCGAGCTCGAGGCAGGCTGTCCGGTCGAGCTGCATTTCGGTTCCGAAGACCAGGGTATTCCCTTGGAAAATGTCGAGTTGATCCGCGCGGCCAAGCCGGATGTTGCGATCTATATCTATGACGGTGCCGGTCATGGCTTTGTCTGTGATCCAAGGCCAAGCTATGATCCCGAGGCGACTAAAACTGCCCGCGGCCGAACGCTCGAGTTTTTTGGCCAGCACCTCGGCTGAAAACGCGGCAATGAGTTGAGGGGGATGGTAAATTTTGGTATTGAAGACCACTGAATTTTTATTTCTGAAAGCTGTCTTTAATGGCCGATGACGCCGCCCTCACTTCTGCCGATCTAACTTTGGCTGCCGGTATCCTGCCGTCCCAGGAAATGGATGCCGCGATAGCTGGCGGAGTGATCACATCGGCCAAGCCGATCCCCGATGGCCAGGTCCAGCCGGCCAGCATTGATCTGCGATTGGGCGCCACAGCGTACCGGGTGCGGGCAAGTTTCCTGCCGGGCGCCCAAGCCACCGTCAATGAAAAACTTAAAGCCTTCACCATGCATGAGATCGATTTGAGCCAAGGTGCCGTCTTGGAAAAAGGCTGCGTCTATATCGTGCCTCTGCAGGAAAGCCTAAACCTCCCACCAGATACGTCCGGTATGGCCAATCCCAAAAGCTCGACGGGCAGGCTCGATATCTTCACCCGGGTGATTACCGACGGGGCGGCCGAATTTGATCGCATTGAAGCCGGCTATAGCGGACCGCTCTTTGCCGAAATATCACCACTGACATTTAGTGTGTTGGTGCGAACCGGCTCGAGGCTTAGCCAATTACGTTTGCGGCGAGGTGAATTTGACATCGCCGACGGGGTCGCCTTTACCGTCGACCTCACCGGTTTCAACGTCGAGGGTCAACAACATAAAATCGTCGGCTATAAAGCCAAGCAGCATGCCGGCGTCGTTGATGTTGAAAACATCGGTCATTACGAAGTTGTTGACTATTGGGACCCGATTATCGCCCGCGGCGATAAAAGCCTGGTACTTGATCCGGATGAATTCTATATCCTGGCCTCTAAGGAAGCGGTCAGTGTACCACCTGATCAAGCCGCTGAGATGCGGGCCTATGATACTCTGGTCGGCGAGTTCCGGGTGCATTATGCCGGCTTCTTTGATCCCGGGTTCGGCCATGATGCGGCGGGAGGTGCCGGCAGCCGGGCGGTTTTGGAAGTGCGCTCCCACGACGTGCCCTTTGTCTTGGAGGATGGCCAGATGGTCGGGCGTTTAGTTTATGAGCCGCTCACTGCGACGCCGGATATTTTGTATGGGATCGATGTCGGCTCCAACTATCAGAGCCAGGGGCTTAAACTATCTAAACACTTCAAGTGAGAACAAAGCTGGAGAGAATCGGGAACACTTATCCCCATTTTTAAAGTGCAACGAAATGTGAATAATGGGGATAATATGGATAACTATTTTTAGATGCTGATATTAAAGGCTTAAAATTGAATTTTTTATGCACATGCCTGTGGATAAAATTGAGAGTAGTACGGCGAATCAAATAGAGGAATAGAACATGGCCGATAAAGATGATGTCAAAGAAGGCAAGGATTTTCACGTTGATGTGCCTCAGGTTAACCAGCCTTTTTTCTTGAAAGGTTCGGGCCAGCTTGATTGGGGCATGCAAAACCGTCTGGCCCAAATCTTTAATCCGGAATCGGGCCGCACCGTCATGCTGGCTTTTGATCACGGCTATTTTCAAGGCCCCACCACCGGCATTGAACGCCTTGATATCAATATCGCCCCCTTGATCCCCTATGCCGATGTTTTGATGTGTACCCGGGGCGCGCTGCGTTCGGTAATTCCAGCAGCAACCAATAAGCCGGTGGTGCTCCGATGCTCAGCCGGCCAAAGCATTCTGACCGAGCTTTCCAATGAGCTGGTGGCCGTTGATATCGAAGACACCATCCGTTTGAACGCGGCGGCGATGGCGGCCCAGGTTTATATCGGCGCCGAGTTCGAACATAAATCCATTGCCAATGTGGTTAAGCTGATCGACACCGGTACGCGTTACGGCATCCCGACTTTGGCC
>JABIIH010000283.1 GCA_018649245.1 Rhodospirillaceae bacterium
GTGTTTGGTGGCAGCGCCAACGGCAGAAACTTGAATCTTATGACCGGGCACATATTTGTTAACGGCTTTGGCCCAGGCTGTGTTGACGAGGAAGGGCGTGGTTCCGGCGCCCAGGCTACCTAAGGTGTAGCGTTTTTCAGCTGCCTCAGTCCCAGTTGTTGCGGCAAACACGAAAGCCGCCGCAAAGGCGGCAACCATATATTTGGATAGTCTGATATTCATAGTTTGTACTCCCTGTTGAAACTTAAAATCGTATAGAACATTCATATTAATAGGTTGGCTAAATAGTACTATAACTCGTGTAATTTGTCTAAAATGGGGCAGTTTTGTCGTATTTTTTTACCCTTAACCACTGGCTTGCGAAGCAGCCTGTTTGCGGCGTACTTTAACGCGATGGATAAAGATTATCCCAAGGCCCAACCCCAGCCCGGCGATTTGCATGGTTGGATCGACGATTAACATTACGATGGCAAAAATTGCCCTTAACACTCGCTCGACGAAAGAAAGTGGAACTTGATCACAGCCAATAAAGGCAGTCGCGATGAGCCACACGGCGATGGGCATACGGACCATAATCCAAATGAATTGGGTCCAGTCAAAATGAAGGACGAGGCTAATCGACGGATAATAGATCAGGATAAAGGGAATAATGAAGCCAACGACCGCAATCTTAATCGCGTTCACTCCGGTTGTCATCGGGTTTGAATCTGCGATTGGTGCGGCGGCATAGGCGGCGATCGCTACCGGTGGCGTGACATTTGACAGCACCCCGAAATAAAGCACGAACATGTGCACGAGGAGAGGCTCAATGCCGAGTTCGCCAATGACCGGGCCAACAAATAAGACGATGAAAAGATACGCTGGCAGCGTCGGCAGACCCATGCCGAGCACCAAACAGGCAAGGGCCGTTACCGCAAGTGCGGCAAATAGCGAACCCTCTGCTAGCTCTGCGACCAGGGTGCCAAAATTACCGGCAACGCCAGTTAGACTGACAACGGCGATGACAATGCCGATGGAGCCAACCGCGACCATAATTTGCGCACATTGCGCCCCACCTTTTTGTAAGGCATCAATCAATTGCTTGGCATAGTCGCTAATATGCTGGCGTTTTTCAGCGGAAATAATATCGATGCCAACACCCGTTACGATAGCCGCAACAATGGCTGAAAAACCTGCCATAGCCGCCGACCGGCCGGCAAATAGCACGGTAACAACAACGACCAGCGGAACGATAAAGCGCATGGCCTCAACCCAATCGTCCTTGGTCAGAATTGGTATTTGATCCTCGGGCAAAGGCTCAATGCCGAGACGCACGGCTTCGGCATAAACACTGGCGAACAAGCTGAAGTAATAGAAAAACGCCGGAATGGCGGCAGCAATCGCAATTTGAATATAGGGAACGCCGATTAGCTCGGCCATGATGAACGCTACAGCCGCCATAATTGGCGGCGTAAACTGACCACCGGATGATGCGGCGGCCTCGACCGCACCGGCAAAAGCATTGGTGAAACCCTGACGTTTAATCATCGGGATCGTAAAGACGCCGGTGCCAACAACATTGGCGACGGGGCTGCCGGAAATGGTGCCGAACATCGCGCTGGCGACAATTGCCGAATGAGCGGTGCCGCCGCGAATACGCGCCGTTGCGACGGTTGCCATTTTAAGCAGAATAGCGGTGGCGCCGGTGGCTTCCAAAATGGCGCCAAACACGATAAAGACCAATACGATTGAAGAAACAATATCGGTGGGGCGGCCAAAGACCCCACCGAAGCTGAACCAGCTAACCTCTACAACTTCTTCGAAAGTAAATCCGCGATGGCCAAAAATACCGGGCAAATCGCCGAATTGGGCATAGATCAACATAATGATGCAGATAATTGGCAAAATGATGCCAAAATTCCGGCGGACCATATCAATGATGACCACTGTGCCAAAGAAACCGATAGCCAATGTCGACGCTTCCAGTATTACCACGCCGTCCCAGAGACTTTCGTATACTTCGGCAAAATTAAACAGCGTAAATAAAAAGCCAATTAAAATTGCGACATCGATAATCCACAGCAATAACCGCTTGTTATGCGAGTCCCCGCCAAATTCCTTCGCCAGCGGTTTGAGCACCAATGTAATGATGACTGCGGAACCGATCGCGCCGCCGAGACGAATACCCTGTTCAATAAAAGGAAATGGTCCAGCTCCATAGATCGCTGCAGCGGCGAGGACAAAGCCAACCCAGAGGCCAATTTGCCGCATAAATAACTCAAATTTATCTAACATTTAATATTATGTCCCCGCCCATTTAGATTATTTTTCGTGGCTTCTACCACCAGGTTGCTTTGACACTAAAGCCTAATACTATGGTATGTCCACCAATCTCGTCTCTGGGCCGGCTCCCCATTGCACATCAAGCGCTGTTGCTGCCGGCGATGTTCCCATCGGCGTGTCTTCATTGAGCAGATCGCCGTCGGTCCAGTGCTCGACCCTAAAGCCATTGGGATCAAACCAGTAATCAAAAATCTGCGAGCCTAAAATATGGCGGCCAATACCCCATGAATGATGGTGGCCTTTTGATTTTAGATATTCATGCCCCATATGAACGGCGTTTACATCCTCAACTTCAAAGGCGAGGTGGCCAAGTCCCGCTTTTTCCATCGGCACAGTCAACAGCGTGTGGTGATCAACAAATTCTTTGCCTTGGTCGACGCGGTTAAAAGCAAAGATAGTTTCGCCTTCGTCATTGATGCATTCATCGGAATGAACAAATCCGAA
>JABIIH010000285.1 GCA_018649245.1 Rhodospirillaceae bacterium
AAGTCGTCGAACGATCTGAAGGTGAAACAGTTGTCGTCCACGATATTGAGGATGCCTGGAAAGTATGAGTGCCAAACTTAAGCTCGGTGTGTTAATTTCGGGGCGCGGCAGCAATCTGCAATCGCTGATCGACGCCACGCAGGACGATAGCTTTCCAGCGGAGATTGTCAGCGTTATCTCAAACGTGCCAGACGTTGCCGGGCTTGATCGCGCAGCTAAAGTCGACATCCCAACCTCCGTAATTAATCATAAAGATTTTTCTGGACGCGAACCCTTTGAAGACGCGCTGCACGAGGCGCTCACCGAAGCTGGCGTTGAGCTTGTCTGTCTCGCTGGTTTTATGCGGATACTGACCGATGGCTTTGTCAGCCGCTGGCTCGATAAAATGATCAATATTCACCCGTCGTTGTTGCCGTCATTTAAAGGTCTGCATACCCATGAGCGAGCGATTGAAGCGGGTGTGCGGTTTTCCGGCTGCACCATTCATTTCGTCCGCCCGGAAATGGATGATGGCCCGATCATCGCCCAAGCCGCGGTGCCAATCCGCCAGGATGACAGCCCCGATACTCTCGCAGGCCGGGTCCTGGTCGAGGAACATAAGATTTATCCCTTAGCGGTGAAAATGATCGCTGAAGGCCGGGTATCGATCACCGGGTCTCGGGTCATCGTAAGTAATGCGGTCAATCCTGACAGCACGACCATAAATCCGGCTTAATATATTCGATACAGGCATCAACATCGATGATACACCAGAAAGCAATAATTGAATTTAGTATCACCATAGGCGATAGATGGATCAGAACGGGAGTGTGTAATTATGAATGATTCTACGGGTATTGATTTTGGACCTCTGACGGCGCTAATCGGCGTCTGGAAAGGAGACAAAGGAGTCGATATAGCACCGGAACCCGATGGTGAAGAAACCAATCCTTTTTTTGAAACCATCACTTTTTTGGAGGTTGGCGGAGTTACCAACGCAGAATCTCAAAATTTGTCTGCCCTTCACTACCATCAAATCGTTTCTCGAAAATCAGATGGAGCTGTATTTCACAATGAAACCGGATATTGGATGTGGGATGCCGAAAATAAAACCGTGATGCATTCTCTGCATATACCCCGCGCCGTCGGCTTGATTGCCGGTGGCACCTATAACGGAGAAAAAGATGCCGATGGCCGCATCATCCTGAAGGTAATGGCAAAGCTCGGTGATAAAAATTGGGGCATTATTCAATCCCCATTCATGCGGGATAAAGCCAGCACTCAATCCTTCGAGCATGAAATAATTATCGGCAATGGTAAGCTAACCTATACCGAAACGACAATGGTCGATATTTACGGTAAAGTTTTTGAGCACACGGATCAAAATGAGCTCGAACTCACATAATGTTGGCACTCATATTTATAGCTGTTCGGATTAATTAAAAAACCTAGTCGATCTCGAACACCACCGTGACCGAGGCTGAGATTTTCTGCTCACCACGGGCGATGGGTGCGCCACCTGGAGCCATGCTGCGCAGGGCGCGCGGCATGCCGGTTGAGCTTTCCGATATCTGCAAGACCTTGCCAACATCGACATCGGCTTCTTTAGCGTAAAGCTCGGCCCGTTTTTTAGCATCTTGAATAGCCAGTTTGCGGGCTTCATCGGTTCTTTGGTCGAGATCACTAACGCCAAAAGTCAGATTATTCAGCCGGTTGGCCCCGTCGGCGACCAGCGCATCAAGTAAGGTACCCAGTTTGTCGAGATCACGCAGGCGCACATTTACATTATTGCTGACATCATAGGCCTCAATGCTAGGCGGCGCGTCCGTCTTACGCCTTCTATTGTAGAATGGAATGACACTGAAAGAACTGGTTTGAATATCGCGCTTCGCCACGCCGAAGCGTTCGAGGGTTTCAAATAATTTTGTGACCTGTGCGCTGTTAGCTTTCAAAGCCTTTGCGGGAGACGGATCGCGTGTGCTCACACCGACTTTGAGAGTTACCAGATCGGGAGTCACCGCAATCGCACCGCTACCGCGTACTGAGATGGTGCGAAGTTGTTCATGGTTGCGGGCCAAGGTGGGTGAAACGGCGAGCCAAGATGCCGCGACCGCTAGGATGGTGACAAGGAGGAGAGTTGAGCGCACAATTTTTTCCTTTAAAAATCCATCAATAATCTGAAATCAACTTTTATCTAATAAATAATTATGGCAGTTTTTTGACAGCCTCCCAATAGACAATTAAAATCTGCCATCATGACTGACATCGCTTTTTATCATCTACAGCGTTCAAATTTGGAAGATGCCCTGCCGAAGCTATTGGAGCGCTCACTGGCGGCGGGCAAGCGCGCCTTGGTGCGGGCCGGCTCTACCGAGCGGGTCGAAGCTCTTAATGCGATCCTCTGGACCCACGGTAAAGACAGCTGGCTACCCCATGGCAGCGCCAAAGACGGCTACGCCGAAGATCAGCCAATCTGGCTGACCACGGACGCCGATAATCCGAACGGTGCCAGTTTCGTTTTTCTAATCGACAATATTGAGGCGTCAGACCTTGATCAGTTCGAGCGCTGCTTTGATTTATTTGACGGCAATGATGAGGCGTCTGTTACGGCGGCGCGAACCCGCTGGAAAGAGCTTTCAGAGGCTGGCCATGAGCTGCATTACTGGCAGCAGGACGAGAATGGTAAGTGGGTTGAGAAGAATAGCTAACGCCCTACTCCACCCCTTCAATTTTAACAATTGTCACATCAGCGGATTTTTGCCGCATTTCGATCAGCGGCTTATATTCGTCTGAATAGTAAAATTTATCGAGCACGGCCATATCCGGAAATTCGAAAATAACTGTCCGCCGGCCCTCCCAGCTGCCTTCGAGCACTTCCGCCGGAGCACTGGTGCCGATCCGTTTGCCGCCATAGCTTTCGATCATTGGCGCCACCAGATCGGCATATTCACCGAGCAGCTCGCGATCATGAACTTGCATAATATTGGCTATGAGAAAAGCTGGCATAAAATTTACTCCCTATAATTAATGTGATCCGATCAATGCAGTTGCGCGCCAACGACAAAGACCTGAATGGTTTCCTCACCGAGGGCTTTGCGGGCTTCCAGGCGATGCACGCCTGAAACCAGAACGTAGCGGCCCTTGCCTTCGCGCACCATAATCGGTTGTTCTTCGTCTTCCTCCATAATTTCCTCGGCAACTGCCTCGATTTTTTCAGGATCGAGTTCCTTGCGGCGGCCCGCCGGCACATAGATATCTTCAATTTTTACGGCAATGGGTTTAAGCAAAATAGGGTCCTTTAGGCGGCGTCTTTGAGGCCGGGCATGGCGAAATCGATGGCTTTTAAATCTTGGGTGAGCCCGGCCATTTGCGCCTCATCCAACGCCATTAAAGGCGGGCGGACACGGCACCAATCGGGATCATCGCCATAGATTGCGGCGGCAGCTTTGAGCGCCGGGATCATCGGGTAGGCTTGAAAAATATTACGAACCACATCGAGGCCCGCTTGCAGTTCATCGGCTTCATCTGACTGCCAATTGGCGTAGAGATTATGAATTGCCGCCGGATTGACATTGGCGGTGGCTGAAATACAGCCGGAACCGCCGTTTCGCATATTGTCGAGCAGGAAGGATTCGGCGCCGGCAAAAATACGGAAATCATCCCAGCCGGCATCCAGCATGGCTTTGGTGTTGGACCATTCGCCTGAGCTGTCCTTAATACCAACAACGGTGTCCGGATAGTCTTTAATCAGACGCTCGATCAGACCCAGGCTCAACGGCACATTTGAGATCGGCGGAATGTGATAGAGATAAATGCGGAGATTAGCGTCACCGACTTTCTGAATGATTTCCGAGTAACTGGCATAGAGCCCGTCATCGCTGACCCCTTTGTAGTAAAATGGCGGCAGCATCAAGGTGCCGCCGCAGCCGAGTTTGGCCGCATGGGCTGTCAATTTGACACTATCCGAAAGCGCACAACAGCCGGTGCCGGGCATCATCCGTTTAGGATCAATGCCGCCTTCGATCAGCCGGTCCATCAGTTCGATCTTTTCATCCGTGGAGAGGGAATTCGCTTCACTGTTGGTACCGAACACCGCGAGCCCAACATTTTGTGACAGCATCCACTTGCATTGGCGGATCAGGCGTTCCGCATCAGGCGCGAGATCGTCGGTGAAAGGTGTGATGACGGGTGTTAAAACACCTGAAAATTTATCCGGAGCACTCATGGTGCGTTCCCCACTTTTGTTTGTTTTCTCGAGCTGTAGGTAATGAATTATTGAGGGCGATAGCAAGACAAAAATATTTAAGAAATTTCGCATTCATTTAACGCACCCCCACCCTATCTCTCCCCCGTCAAGACGGAGGGGATTAGATCGAATGCGTCGCAACAATAGCTCCTTCCCTCCTTGCGGGGGAAGGTTGGGATGGGGGGTTACTTTTCAATCCCTTCCAGCGCCTCATGCGCCTCGAGCCAAGTGGCTTCGTTTTCTGCGAGGTCTTTTTTAGCTTTACCGAGCAGTTTTTGCCATTCAGCGATTTCTTCGGCAGCGCCTTCGTAGAGCTTGGGATCGGCCAGCTTGCTTTCGATCTTTTCGATCTCATTAGATAAGCTCTCGATTTTTTGCTCAGACGCCTTAACGGCTTTACGCAGATGGGCCGATTCAGCTCGTTTCTCGGCCCGGGCGCGGCGCTGATCCTTTTTGTTCTCAGACGGCTTGGCACCACCATTACCATTTGATTTCCGGGTCGAGCGCGCATCCAACAAAAGGCGCTCATAATCGGCGAGATCACCTTCAAAGACATCGCAGGTACCCTCATCAACCAGCCACAGGCGGTCCGCCACCAGGTTGACCAGATGAGCATCATGGCTAACCAGAATAACCGCGCCCTCATAAATATTGAGCGCCTCAACCAGGGCCTCGCGGGCATCGATATCCAAATGGTTGGTCGGCTCATCGAGCAGCATGATGTGCGGTTTCTCGAGGCTCATCAGGGCGAACAGCAGACGCGCTTTCTCGCCGCCCGAAAGGTTGACAACTTTGGTATCAGCTCGTTCCTGCTGGAAGCCGAACCGTCCCAGATGACCGCGCAGGCGGGCTTGCGGCTCCATCGGTC
>JABIIH010000242.1 GCA_018649245.1 Rhodospirillaceae bacterium
AAAGTAACCAAGGAACCGTTTTGTGCCGCGGGGAGAGCAATATCAATTGCTGTTCGAAATTTATCCGGATTTTGAATAACGTGGTCAGAGGGTAACAGCAGCATTACGGCCTCTGGATCACGCTCGGCCAATATAACGGCAGCCACGGCAGCAGCCGGAGCGGTATTGCGGCCAATCGGCTCTAGCACAATCGCTTCCGGCGCAATCTCGATACTGTGCAGATGCTCGGCGACGATAAAGCGGTGTTCCTGATTGCAGATGATCAAAGGGGCGGCAAATGGTTCACCTTGCAGTCGAGACGCGGTTTCTTGCAGGAGGCTTAAGTCGGAATGCAAAGGCTGTAATTGCTTGGGGTAAAGGGTGCGCGAAAGCGGCCACAGGCGGGTGCCCGTGCCACCGGATAAGATAACCGGATAGATATTACCAGTGCGCGCTTCAGCCATTCGATGACCTTAAAATTTTAACATGCGTTCAATAAGTTACATCAAATATCGGATTAAATCATCTGAGCCAACAGAGTTGTTTAACTTTCTGCTTTGGGATCGAGCGCGTCCTGCAAACCATCACCCAAAAAATTGAAAGCGATCACGGTGATAAAAATGGCGATGCCCGGATAAAAGGCCAGCCACGGCGCGCTGAAGATTAGCTCTTGGGCATTGGTCAGGAGATTGCCCCAACTGGCAACCGGCGGCTGAATGCCGAGACCAAGAAAGCTTAAAACCGATTCAAGCAAAATGATGTTGCCGATGGACAGCGTCGTGGCAACGATTATTGGTGAGATCAGATTGGGCAGGATGTGAACGCTCATGATCCGAAAGGCGCTGGCGCCTTGCACCTTGGCGGCGAGCACAAAATCCCGCTCCCGCAGACTGAGCGCCGCACCCCGCACCAGCCGGGCAACGGTCGTCCAGCCCACTACTGCAACGATAAAGATAATCCGATAGAGGCTGATGTTTTCTGATTGTATAATGGCCTCGGGCAGGCCGCTCTTATTGAGATCAATCGCCGCTAGGACAATAAGCAAAGGCAGCAGCGGCAGGGAAATAACGCTATCGGTCAGGCGCATTAATATGGCATCGACCCAGCCACCGCGATAGCCGGCGATCAGGCCGACAATGGTACCAAACAAGGCCGCTACCAACGCTGTCACCAAGCCAACCAGGAGCGACACCTGACCGCCGTAGAGCAGCCGGGTGAAAACATCGCGGCCCAGTTCGTCCAGGCCCAGCCAAGCGGCAGAACTGGGCAAGGCAAAGCGGCTAAATAAATTAGCCTGATTAGCATCAATCCCCCGCAGCAATTCAAATAACGGGGCGGAGGCGGATAACAGGCAGATAAAAATCAAATAGCAGCCGCTAATGACGGCCAATTTGTGTTTCAAAAAGCGCCGCCAGGCCAAAGCCCAAGTTGACTGTGCATGGCTGTTGATAACGAGTTCGCTCACGCTTCTGTCTCCCCGTAGGAAATTCTGGGATCGAGCCAGCCATAGGCGATATCGGCAAAGAGATTGCCAAGCAGGGTCAACACGGTTGCAAACAAAAAGGCGATCATTGCCAAGTTAAAATCATTACCCATGATGGCGTCAAAAATCAGCTTACCCATGCCGGGATAGGCAAATATCGTTTCAACGATGAGTGCGCCGGAAAACAGATATCCGAAATCCAAGGCAATGATCGTGACGACTGGAATCAGAGCGTTGCGGAGCGCGTGATACAGGACCACCCGAACCTCACTGGCACCTTTGGCGCGGGCTGTCCGGATATAGTCCTGGCGCATGGTTTCGATCACGGCGGCGCGGACAAAGCGGGTGTGGCTGCCGATGCTGGCGATGGTCAACGTGGCAATGGGTAAAATCAGGAATTTGGCTGCCGCCCAAAAACTGGTTGGACCGCCGATATTCTCGGTGCCACTTGCAGGCAGGATTCCCAGGATGACAGAAAAAAGCGTGATCAGTAATAACGCCAGCCAAAACGAGGGGACTGAAATACCGGCGAAGGCAGCGAGATTGACCAAATAATCCGGTGTGGAATATTGCTTAATCGCGGCATAAATACCAGCCGGCAGAGCGAATAAAATCGAGACGATAAAACTAATCCCGAGCAAGATGAGCGTATTGCCGAGCGCCGGCCACAACACGGTTAATACAGGTTTGGCATGAAGGCGGGAGAAGCCGAGATCACCATTGATGGCACCACCAAGCCAGTTTGCATAACGTTCAGTGATCGGCCGGTCTAAGCCGTGGAGTTCGCGTAGTCTGATGGCGTCATCCGGGGTAAGTTTTGGATCGGCGCTGATCATTAAATCGATGGGATCACCCGGCATCAGCCCCATCAGCCAGAATACGACAAAAGACATGATGGCGAGCACGATGAAAGATTGCAGCAATCGATCGGCTAAGAAACGTGACACGCTATAGTTCCACCCATTTCAATAAAAAACCTGCCAATCCGGCAGGTTAATTAACATTGCTCCGGCAGCCAAGTCATTTGGCCGACTGCTGGTTTATTTGTGGGGGATTTTAGGCGCCTTCCATCAGTCCTTCAGAAATATTCAAATTGATACTGATGAGGCTATCATACAATTCTTCATTCGGCTCAGTGAGACCTTTCGAAGTTTGCTTGTCGACAAAAATACTGAGGCTAATGAGATTTGCTTTGAGCTCTTCTGGAAGTGCATTGTCCTTTTCTGCCACATCGGCTTGGATGATAGACCATAAAAGTTGATTGTATTTTAGAGCTCTTTCACCAAGTTCCGCATCGTCAGGATTTTGCCGTGCCTGATCAAGAACGTAGGCCGCTTGGGAAAAAGCAGCAGCATCCATTTCGCGCTTATTATCAAATTGAACTTTTGGTTCGTCGGCCATATGGTAATCCCCTAAATTGGCAAATTTATCAGTACCCAAACTTATTCGAACGGCCTGAATAAATAGTTAAAAAAATAGGGGCTGACCCAGCTAACACGATTTAGGTGTTATTATGGGCGGTATGAGAAAGAGCCGATTAAACAAGGCGAAGCAGATTCGGTTAGTTGAATATTTTGTCGCCGGAACGACGGCCCGGTGCGCCGCTGCTCTTGTCG
>JABIIH010000286.1 GCA_018649245.1 Rhodospirillaceae bacterium
CATATTGGTCGAGCGGTACATGGTGCAGCGCTCACTATCGGGCTTCCAGGTTTCGTAGCCGTTAAAAATCACTTTATCACCGTACGGGATGGCGCCGCAGGGACATTCGCGGGCGCATTTAACACATTTGGAGCAAAACTTCTGGACGCCAAAATCAATTGGCTGGTCGGGCGTTAACGGCATATCGGTGGTCAGCACGGCAGTTTTAAAGCGCATGCCGAGAAATGGATTAATGGCGCTTTCGCCGACCCGACTTTGCTCACCGCATCCGGCTGCCAAGACCATCGGCACATGCAGAACGTGGCTGTCGAGATTGCTGTGGGCGCGGGCGCCGTAGCCCATTTGCCGGATCATTTCCGCCATCACGCCGACGATCTCACCGCCTCGCAAATAAGCCCGCATCGATTGCGAGCCGGATATCCAGTCATTACCGCTGGCGCCCAAAAACGTCTCATAGCCCTGGTCAATCAACACCACCAAACCGTATTTGTGATAAGGCTCAATCGGCTGGCCGCGCTTATCGTGAGAGTACCAGCAATAATCTGGAATTTCACAAATGCCGGTGATCACCGAGCCCAAATAATGGCTGAGCGCTTTGAGGGCTTTGCTGTTATCGCTGCCGTTCTCACTATCAGGCGCGGTGCCGGGTGCGGTCTGGCCTTCCTGTAAGGGTTTGATTGCCCAGCTTGGCCGGACGATACCTTGCGATACCGGGTGTTTCTGTGACCAGCGGTCGGCTTCACGCTTGGTTTTGCTACTGAGATCGCCCAAGGCACTGCGCATATACATATTGGCGCGGCTCGGTACGCGGGGCACCTCGTCGTCGAATACTTCGGTGGTTAGGCGGTCGACGCGTTTCAAGGTTTCGACCGGATAGGGCCCGAGATGAGAGGGCCGCTTCTTGACCCGCCAGCGTTCCAGGCCGGAAACCGCGCCGCTGAGACCGAGCTGATAGTTGAGATCACGGCCATTGCGGGCTGAACTATGGAGCGGCAAATCAATGGCGAGGGCGTAATCGGTGGTGACCACAGCGACGGCAAACTTATCATCGACGTAAGGGTTGATCAGCTGGTCGCCATCTCTGATAGCGAGCCCTGCCAAGACCGTCACCATATCCAAATCAATATCGGTCGCGCCAGTCCAGTGAACTCGGCTTTGAAATCCCATCGAGGAAATCTGACCGCTGTTATCAATGGCGATTTCAGCGGCGCGCAAGGTCGCCAATAAGTGCTCGTTGCCGGCCACCCAGGCGGCAGCTTTGTTATCGGCATCTATCGGATTGCTGTACTCAACCAGTACGACGACGGCATGGCTGTGTGAGGAGTTGGCATTGTCGAGCCTGGCGTTTGCCGGTATTTCGCAAATCCCCACCATTGAAGCATCGAGAAAATAGCCGGCCCCTTTGATGTCGGTACTGCGACGGGCGAGGTCATCCGGCACCGGTGCTTTTTGGTGGAAGGGTTCGGGCTGCCGTAGTTTTTCAAAGGCGTTCAGATGAATGTTGGTGCCGTCGATAAGATATTTATTTTCCCCAACCGGCATGGGACCCGGAGAAGTTGCGGCGCGCGTCGCCTCGGTCTCAATGACAGCAGCATCGCGGCGCAACCGTTCCAGCGGATAGGGGCCGAGCTCAACCGGCCGGGTGCGGCGTTTGCTGTTCAACATTGCTTTCTCTCCTCTGGTCGATCACTCGTATTGCCCGAGTATTCAAAAAATGATATCATATGATATTAATTTTAGCTAGAGGAATATTCTCGATGCCATTTTCAGCCACACCTGCCGCTCAGCTAGGACCAAACGATCACGTCCTAACGCTCTGTCACATGCTGGCCAACCGGATCGGCAAGGCCTTTGCGTCTGAGTTGGAAAACCAAGATATGACAGTCGCTGAATGGCGGGTGATGTTGACACTGGCGCAGCATCAAAACGCCTCGGGTCAAGAAATTACCGGCCGCTGGGCGATGGATAAAATGGCGGTCAACCGGGCGATCAGTAGTTTGGATCAGCGCGGGCTTATCAGGAAAATGCGCAGCAATGAAGATCGCCGCACGATTAATTTGCAGCTCACCGCAGCAGGCCGGAAAATGTATGACGCCTTGCTGCCGATGGCCAATGACCGCTACCATGAACTGCTGTCAGGTCTCGATAAAAATGAAGAAAAGCAGTTGCGCCAGACCTTGCTCAAATTAATCACCCATACAGATTCACTTATTGACTAAGTGGCTTAAACTTTCCCAGTATTAGGTTAGTGAACACCGGGGAAAGAAAACAACATGTCGCGATCTGACTACCGCCGTTATATGCCGACGCCTGAGACGGCGAAAGCGCGTGGTGAAACCGCACGGCAGCACGCCGCCAACATGGCCAAGATACCGCTGATCCAGAACATTCTGGCGGGCTGGCAGGAAATGTTCAATGAGCCGTTCAAAGGCCTAACCACAGACGGCACGATTATTCCCAATTTATTTAAACTGGCGCCCGAGAGTGCACCAGTCGAGCCCGCCATTATCGCCGCCAATCATTTGCTAAGTGAACTCACTGATGAGCAAAAGGCTGCCGCTGTCTTTGATCTGCACTCAAAGCAATGGCGCAACTGGCAGAACACCGAAATCTATCTGGAAGATTATGGGCTGCGGCTGGCCGAAGTTTCTGACACCGTGCGCGAAGCCATTCTCGAAATCATGCGCGCCAGTTTGAGCGCCAGTGGCTTTGACAAAACCCGTGGCGTCATGAAGCTCAACGGCTTTCTCGGTGAGCTGGTAAAAAGCCCCGCGATCTTGGGCGAATTTTCCTACCTCTTCAATTTGTTCGGCACACCGTCCTCGAGTGAGCCCTGGGGCTGGCAAATCTTTGGTCATCATTTGGCCCTCAACTGTGTTTTTATCGGTGGTCAAATGACCGTCACGCCAACCTTCATGGGGGGCGAACCCTGCATGGCCGATACCGGACCGTTGACGGGCTTGAGTATTTTTGATGATGAGGAACGTCTCGGCCTTGAATTGATGCGGTCTTTTTCAGCAGACCAGCAGGCCCAGGCTTCGATGGCTAATTCGATGGTCGGCGGTGATCTGCCGGAAGGCCGCCGCATCCATCATGACGGGTTGCATTTGGGTGGTGCTTATTGCGACAACCGGATCGTACCTTATGAAGGTTTGCGGGGCGATGATTTCTCTAAGCTACAACGCCGTAATCTGCTGGATTTGATCGAGGAATATCTCGGCACCTTGCCGGCAGGACCGCTCGCCGCCCGGATGAGCGATGTCGAGCGTCACTTTGCTGAGACGCATTTTTGCTGGATTGGTCCCCGCGAATTGGACAGCGCCTTTTACTATCGCATCCAAAGCCCGGTGACGTTGATCGAGTTTGATCACCATGCTGGCGTGTTTTTGACTAATCCAACACCAATGAATTTTCATGTCCACACTTTGGTCAGAACGCCGAATGGCAATGATTTTGGCGTTGACCTTATTCGCCAGCACTATGAAAATGCCCCCCACCATAAAAAACACCCGGGAGGGCATCACTTTCACGGGGAAGAATGAGAATAGGGGAGCGAAACCATGCTTGGCAAAATGATGGATATGCCGCTGACGATCACCTCACTGATCCAGCACGCAGCAAATTTTCACGGTGATACCGAAATAGTCTCACGCAGTATTGAAGGGCCCATTCACCGCTATACCTATAGTGATGCCTATCAACGCGTGCAGAAAATGGCGAATGCGTTTATTGAATTAGGGGTTAAGCCGGGGGACCGGATCGCTACCCTGGCCTGGAACGGCTATCGCCACTTAGAGCTTTATTTTGCCACCTCCGGCATTGGAGCAGTCTGTCATACCATTAATCCCCGTCTGTTCGGCGATCAGATCGCCTACATCATCAATCATGCCCAGGATAAAATCATCTTTGTCGATCTCAGCTTTGTGCCGGTCTTGGAAGGCATTAAGGACAAAATCGACAGCTCGGCAAAAATCGTCGTTATGACGGATCAGGAGCATCTGCCGGATTGCGAATTAGATGATGTTTTATGTTACGAGGATTTACTGGCCGGTCGATCCGATCATTATAACTGGCCGGACTTAAACGAAAATACGGCCTGCTCTCTGTGCTACAGCTCAGGCACAACCGGCAATCCAAAGGGTGTATTATTTAGCCACCGCTCCACAGTGCTGCATGCCTGGGCAGCTGTTGCAAAAGATACTCTCGGCATTTCCGCTCAGGATGCAGTCTTGCCCGTAGTACCGATGTTCCATGTCAATGCCTGGGGCATCCCCTATGCCAGCGCCATGGCCGGCGCGAAACTGGTATTTCCGGGTGCCGGTATGGATGGCGCCTCGGTCTATGAATTGCTTGATCAAGAAGAGGTTTCGTTTACCGCCGGCGTGCCGACGGTATGGTTGCTGCTGCTGCAATATTTGCAGGAAAGTGGCAACAAGCTGCCTCATTTGGAACGCATGGTGGTGGGTGGCGCCGCACTGCCGCCGTCAATTATCGAAGCATTTGAAAATGACTATGGCTGTGATTGTGTGCATGCCTGGGGCATGACCGAGATGAGCCCGCTTGGCACCGTCGGTTATCTCAAGCGCAATATGAAAGATTTGAGCGCTGAAGAAAAGATGTCCTACAAAGTCAAACAAGGCCGGGCGGTCTATGGCGTCGAGATGAAAATCGTCGATGATGACGGCAACGAATTACCGCATAATGGCCAGGATTTCGGCGAACTTGTGGTGCGGGGGCCCTGGATTACCAATGGCTATTTCGAAGATGACGAAGCCACGGCTGAATGCATTAATGATGATGGCTGGCTTCGTACCGGTGACGTCTGCACTATTGATGAGCGCGGGTTCATGCAAATTGTCGACCGCTCAAAAGATGTCATTAAATCCGGCGGCGAATGGATCAGCTCCATTGAACTGGAGAACATCGCCGTCGGTCACGCCGATATTGCCGAGGCTGCTGTGATTGGTCTTTCTCACCCCAAATGGGATGAACGGCCACTGCTGATCTGCGTCAAAGCTGAAGGGGCCGTAGCCACAGGTGATAACGTGCTGAAATTTTTCAAAGGCAAAGTGGCCGATTTCTGGATACCCAATGAGATCGCTTTTGTCGACGAATTGCCACATACCGCGACGGGCAAACTTTTAAAGACGGAGCTCAGGAAACAATTTGCTGATCATACCTTTGCCGATTAAGTTGCATTTATTCCATTATTGGTGATGATTGGAACCTATAAAATCAGTTTAATAAAATTCGGGGAGAATAATAAATGTCGGAACAAATGATCAAGGTGACAGCGGAAGATGGCAACACTTTCGATGCCTTTCGCGCGACACCGGATGGTGAGATAAAAGGCGGCTTGGTCGTCCTGCAGGAAATATTTGGTATGACCGATCAGCTCAAAAATGTGACGCGGTCCTGGGCAGCAGACGGCTACGATACCATCCTACCGGCGATGTATGACCGCATTAAGCCAAATAGTGTTATCGCTTTTGATGATATGGAAAATGCCCAAGGCATGATGAAGCAATTTGATCCTGATGGCGTGGTCGCCGATATTCGCGCCGCGGTGGCTGCAGTTGATGGTGGCAAGGGCGTTTCAGTGGTTGGGTTTTGCTGGGGCGGTGGTGCGGCTATGCGGATGGCGAGCACGCTCGATTTAACAGGCGCAATTTCATATTACGGCACGATGCTGGCGAACAATGCAGCAGGCGGCGCCAATTGCGCGACTTTGTTCCATTTCGGTGAAACTGATCAACATTCACCACCTGAAATTATTGACGGTGTTAAGCAAAATATCCCGGATGCTGAATCCTATGTTTATGATGCCGGGCACGCCTTTGCCAATGACGCCAGGCCGAACTTTTATGTTGAAGATGCCGCCCTTTTGGCGCGCCAGCGAAGTCTCGAATTCTTAGACCGAATTCACGGGGCGTAAAATCTAATGGCTGATAGTGAGGCAGGGCCTTATAAGTCCTGCCAACCCCCGGATCCAAACCCGAAAAAACCACTAGCGACCTTGCCGCCCGGGGCCTGTGATGCGCATTGCCATATCTTTGGACCAGGCGATATATTCCCTTATCATCCGTCTCGTTCCTATACGCCGCCGGATGCCTCGCGCCAGACTTTAAAAAAGCTGCATGATTTCTTAGGTATCGAACGCGCGGTTATCGTTCAGGCGAGTTGCCACGGTCCTGACAACACGGCGCTGCTGGATGCGATCGCACACAGCAACGGTAAGTATCGCGGTGTCTGCCATATCGATGAAAGCTACGGCGAAAAGGAACTGCAAGCGCTTCATGACGGCGGCGTGCGCGGCGTGCGCTTTAATTTCGTCAAGCATCTGGGCGGCGCGCCGGATATCGACTTTTTGCGGCAGACGGTGAACGCCATCCGCGGTCTTGGCTGGCACTTGGTGTTGCATTTCGATGCCGCCGATTTGCTTGAGTACAAAGAACTACTCAGCGAGTTCAATATACCGATCGTGATTGATCACATGGGCCGCCCGGTTGCGGCAGAGGGCGTCGAGCAAGCGCCGTTCCAAACTTTGCTCGAATTTATGAAAGATGAAAATTACTGGGTCAAAGTCTGTGGCTCGGAACGAATATCGTCCGCCGGTGCACCGTTTCATGATGCTGTTCCCTTCGCTCAAAAGCTTATAGCGGTGGCGCCCGACCGGGTTATCTGGGGCACCGACTTCCCACATCCTAATATCAAAGGAGATATGCCAAACGACGGCGATCTGGTAGATTTGATGGCGTTAATCGCTCCGGAAGAAAGCCAGCGGCAAAAATTACTCGTCGATAATCCAGCGCGACTGTATGGCTTTGAAGGCTAGTTAACATGCAGAAATCCATTCCCTGCACGATGATGCGAGGTGGTACCTCGAAAGGGGCGTACTTCCTCAAATCAGACCTGCCTGAGAATGAGGCCGAGCGGGATCGGGTCCTGTTGTCGGTTATGGGCTCGCCCGATGACCGTCAAATCGATGGTCTCGGTGGAGCCAATCCGTTAACCAGTAAAGTCGCTATTGTCAGTAAGTCCGACGAGCCCGATGTCGATATCGATTATTTATTTGCCCAAGTCGTCGTTGATCAGCCGGTCGTCGGCTATGGCCAGAACTGCGGCAACATTCTGGCAGGCGTCGGTCAATTCGCTATTGAGAAAGGCTTGATTGAAGCGAACTCGCCAACAACGGAAGTTGCTGTCTTAATGCTCAATAGTGGTGACAAGGCTGTTGTGACCGTACCGACACCGAATGGCGAAGTGAGCTACGAGGGTGATGCCGAGATTGATGGTGTGCCGGGATGTGCCGCACCCGTGCCGTTAAACTTTCTAGAGACCGCCGGCTCGCTCTGTGGTGCTTTACTGCCAACTGGCAATGTGGTCGATGAAGTCGATGGCATCGAGTTGACGCTCATCGATAACGGCATGCCGGTCGTGGTTATGCGGGCCCGAGATTTCGGCGTCGAGGGCACTGAAACGGTCGATCAGTTGGAAGCCAATGAAGATTTGAAAAAACGCCTTGAGAGCATTCGTTTGCAGGTCGGGCCGCTGATGAATTTGGGCGATGTAACGGATAAAACCGTACCCAAAATGACGCTGGTATCCGCGCCCCAAAGTGGTGGCGTGATTTCCACGCGATCTTTTATCCCCCATCGCTGTCATTCGACCATCGGTGTGTTTGCTGCTGTGACCGTAGCGACGGCCTGTTTGATACCGGGCACACCCGCGGCTGAAATCGCCGGCGACTTAAGCACTGCCGGCCCGCAATTGCTGATCGAGCATCCCAGCGGCGCCATGGCCGTCGATATCGAGGTCGAGCAAAGCGACGGAGAGATCACGCTTAAACGCTCCGGCTTTATGCGCACAGCCCGCAAACTCTATGAAGGCCAGGTTTTTATTTCTGAGTAGAAGGAGTTTTTATTATGCCGAGAGGTGTGATTGATATCGAAGGTATCCAGAGTGCGGAAATGCAGGCCTTGAAAAATCAAGTGACGCCGGGGGATATGCCATTCAATATTACTAAAATCGGTCATGTCGTTTTGCGCTGCACCGATATGGTGGCGTCCGTTAAGTTCTATACGGAGGTTCTGGGCTTTCGTGTTAGCGATGTATATCCAGACAGTATGATTGACGGCAAAATGGTGTTCATGCGCTGCAATAATGATCACCATGGAGTGGCGCTGGTCGGCGGCGCGACGCATAAATCTGAAAACATCGAACTGCATCACATGGCGTTTGAAGTTGATAGTTTGGACGAAGTGATGCGGGCACGAGAACATCTCAACAAACATAATGTCGAAATCCTGTTTGAAGGCCGCCGCCGGGCCGGCGTGCAGATCGCAGTTGAATTTCTCGACCCCGATGGCCATTGGCTGGAAATATTTTGGGGCTTGGATCAGGTTGGTCCGACGGATAAAGCCCGCCCCCCGGAACAATGGGTGGAGGAATTTTCGCTCGAAGACGCCATCGACAGTGCGCCGGTCGGCCAAGACACCACTTTGGCTGATCCCAGTTTGCTGAAAGACTAATTTAAGATGACAAAAATTGCCTTTATCGGCTTTGGCGAAGCGGCTGGATTGTTAACCGATGGTCTAGCGGAGGCGGGCGCTGACGTTGCGGCGACGTTCGATATTCTTATCAACAATCCTGACAAAGCAATCGCGCATAAAGAAAAAGCCGGCAGCAAAGGCGTGCTGGCAGCAAAGGATGCCGAGCAGGCGGTACAAGCGGCTGATATTATAATTTCAGCTGTAACCTCAAAAGAAATTCTGATTGCCGCCAAAAATGTCGCACCGCACCTAACCGCCAGTCAAATTTATATGGATATCAATTCAGCTTCGCCGGATGCGAAACAGGAGGCGGCTAAAGTGATTGAGGCAAGCGGTGCCGATTTTGTTGAGGCCGCCGTGATGGATCTGGTGCCGCCGCATGGTCATAAAGTGCCGATGTTATTGGCCGGTGCAAAGGCTGAGACACTGGCTGAGACCTTGAGCACCTACGGCATGAACGTTAAAGCTATCGGTAGCGAAATCGGCAACGCATCATCAGTCAAGATGGTGCGGAGTGTCTTTATGAAGGGATTTTCGGCGATCCTGCTGGAAAGTTTGGTGGCGGCGCATAAACTCAATGCCGCTGATGCCGTGCTCGATTCTCTGCAAGTGACCTATCCTCAAATGAACTGGCATGAACTTGCGGGTAAATCGATGAGCCGCTTGATCCAGCATGCAAAACGCCAGTCTGAAGAGATGAGCTCGGTGGCGGCGACGCTTGAGAAGTTGGGTGTTGAGCCCATCACGGCCAAGGCGACCGGTGCTCGACTTGGCTGGCTCGCCGATTTAGAATTGGCTAAAGCCTCGGATAGCCTACCGGAAACTTATGATGAATTTTTGAAAATTCTCGACCAGCATAGTTAAAAAGCGTGACCAATCAGCAAACTCAACCTACTCAAAGCAATATTCTCCTTGGCATTCTCTTGACCATTGCCGCTGGTAGCGCGATGGCGATCATGGATGCGATTAGCAAACATTTAACCGGCTCTTTTAATGTCGTGCAGGTGCTCTGGAGCCGCTATTTTTTTCATGCCATTATTGTTGTTGTTTATCTTTTGGCGACCCGCTCACGCTCGGTTTTCAAATCTAACCGGCCGGTGACCCAACTGCAAAGATCGTTTGCGCTATTTGCCGCCACGGCAGCGATGTATACGTCTCTGGTCTATCTGCCCTTGGCTGATGCCGCTGCCGTACAGCACGTTGCCCCGATTTTGGTGACAATCATATCCGCCATATTTTTGGGCGAGAAAGTTGGGCTCAGGCGTTTTGGCGCCGTTGTCGCCGGCTTTATTGGTGTGCTGATCATTATTCAGCCGGGTGCGGAGTTTCAATGGCCGATTTTACTGCCGCTCATCACGGCGGTTATGCTGGCGATATTCTTAATCCAAACTCGGACGCTGCAAGAACATGATGATGCCTACACCACGCTGTTTTATTCAACACTTGTCGGTGTGGTTGTGTTTATCGCCATCGTGCCCTTGGTGTGGCGGCAGCCGACGCTTGATGAATTTTTATTGATGTGCGTTCAAGGCAGCCTCGGCGCAATTGGGCATCTTATGCTTATAAAGGGCTTTAAATACGCTTCTGCCTCGGTGCTGGCGCCGTTTCTCTATTCACAGTTGCTGGTGTCGGTGATCCTCAGCGTGACATTCCTCGCCGATCCGCTAACCGTCATGATGCTTGCTGGGGCCAGCCTCATCGTCGCCAGTGGTATCTACATCTGGCATCGTGAAGTCTATTTGGCGGCGCATGCTACTTAAAATAAATCGACTTGGTTGTCGGATCGAAACCGACGACGGCGATCTCGCCCGGTTTTAATTCGATTTTTTGCGCGAATTTATACTGCGCTCCTGTGGCAGTCTCGGCTTCATACAGTTGCACCAGAACTTCATGACTACCGGCGGGTACGGGGAAGCGTTCGTAAAATAAAGAGCGCCCATCATTGGAGAGACCGGAGGGTTCTGAAACTGCTTCGAAAACTGTTTTGCCGTTGATTTTAAGTTGAACGGTCACCGGATGGCGCTCGCGTGGACAGTCCATGAGTTTACGGGCAGTCTTAGGAATATTGCGTTGATGATCGATGGCTCGCTCTGTGCAAGGATGTATACGTTGCCCAGGATGACTGATCGCGAGCTTAACCAGTGCCTGATCTTCGCCGAACGGGTGGTAGGTAGGCTGGCTGGCAAAATAGCCAATTCCCAAGGCAAAAAGGAAATAGGCAAAACCCTGGCCTAGGATATCTAACAAGCGTTTCATTCGGCAGCCTCCTGCCCAGTCTTTCCACTAACATGCGGCAATTGCCGAAGATGTTCGGTAAAGGCAGCGATCTCGTCACTCAGCTTAGCGCCATCGGTGACCGCACCCCAGCAGGTCCAAACCCGCTCCCTGGGCACCCGCTCGCGTAGATAAGGATCACGCTCACCAGTTAGCCGCTGCTCGGTCCAATTGATGCCGAAGCGATGGTAGCAATCTCCTTCCCGGCAGCCGGTGAGCAACACACCATCGGCCTTATCACGCATCAGAATATAATCAATAAAAGACGGCGGCAGCATTCCAATACAGGGCAGACGGGTGACGACGACATTGGCGTCTTTGATTTGCTCGACATCGATACCAAAATCGCAGCCATAGATGATAATCCGGGGTGTACCCGGCGGCAGAATTTTTGGTAATTTGGCGAGCGAAGCATCGGTATCGGCGCGTAACTCGGTCAGACGGAAATGCGGCAGATCAATCCCGGTCACCAGCATGTCAGCGCTTCTGAACGGTGTTGCGGTCGGACACGCTCCGACACAAATACCACAGGATGTGCAAATATCCGGATCAACAGAGGCAATGCTGGGATAAGGCCGACCATCTGTTCTTGGCTGCATGGTTACCGCCCCGAATGGGCAATCGGCATAGCATCTCGAACAGCCATTACAGTTGAGGTTATCAACTTCGGCGGCCTCTTTGATTTTGAGACTTGGCATCCACGGCAGCCAGCAGACAAAGACGGAAAGAGTTATGGCGATGAGCCAAAGTGCGCCGGCACCCCACATATCAAATAGGGGGTAGGCGAGGGCGTAATACCAATCCAGATCAACAGTGGTGACGACTTTATCAAGATTGGCCGGGCCATGACTAATAGCGGGTTTAACCAGTGATAGTGCCAATAGCATCAGCAATGTGCCGATGGCCAAGCCGCGTGGTGGATTAATGCGGGGCCGGCTGATTTTGACGACATGAACAAAGCAAGCTATCAATAAAAACAGCGGGATGGCGATATGCAGAAACAGCAAAAGCGAGAACATGCGGTCGCTGAAGCTTGCTGGTGTCAGAAAGTTGTTAGCCAGCGGCTCACCAAATATGCCGAGCCAATCCAACCATTCTGACGAGGCGATCATGAGATATTGCGCGAGTTCATCCCAGACCAGCCAATAGCCACCGATGCCCGAGGCATAGAGCAGCCATATGATGGGCACACCGGAGACCCAGGTAAACCACCGGACTCCGCGGTAACGGTCCATGATGAACTCCCGGCCCATATGAATGAAAGTCGTCACCACCATGGCGTCGGAGGCATAGCGGTGAAAGCTGCGCATAATGCCACCAGCATACCACTGATCATGGGTCATGCTTTCCACCGATTGGAAGGCCCCGGTGACGCTGGTTTCAAAAAAGATGTAGACGTAGATGCCACTGACCGCGACGATCCAGAAAAAGTAAAATGACAAGGCGCCAAGATGACGCAAAGGGTTCCATTCCGGACCAAAAGGGCGATCGAACCAACCTTCAAATTTCAGCAGAACTGCTTGAAGGGGACGCTGAATATTTTTGAGCATGTTATTTTAAATCTTTATATCGTCGAGCCGTTCGAAGTCTCGGAGTGTTGGTCGGCGGGCTTAAACCATAAGCGCCAGATATTTTTAACCAGGAAACTGCCTATCAATAAAAGGACAACAGCGCTGAGGAACATACCGATAAAGAATGAATAATCAAACCGATATTTACCGGCATAGGGATCGTAAATAGTGCAAAATAATTTTACCTGGTTGAGCAGAGAGTCAAAGCTTGTCAAAGACTTGGCAGTGCCGAGCAGTAATTGTTTAAGCGGTTCGGTAAGCCGTGTGGCTTCGAAGTCCTGGCCGTAAATCTGTGCATAAACTTCACCTTTGGCATCAATTAATGTGGTTTGAGTGAGGTGATCAAAGCCTTTAGGTGAGGTGAAATAGATAAAACCGGTATCGGCAGAGAGGCGTTCGACAACATCTGGTTTGCCGCTTAACACCTGCCAGTTCGCATCACCGACAGCTTGTTGCTTGGCAAATGATTTCATCGCGCGCGGCGTATCTCGAAGCGTGTCGAAACCAACTGAGATTACATTAAAATCTGCAGATCCGAGAGCCTCGCGGGCATCTTTGACGGCATCCATTAAATTCTGGGTCATCACAGGGCAGGTATGGGCACAGCTTGAATAAACCATACTAAGCACCAATGGTTTACCCAGATATTGATTAAGATTAACAATTTTATTTTCTGTACTGATGAACTTGTAATGTCCAACTGTCTTACCGATGGCGGATTGACTGTAATTGTAAGCTGCTTGGGGTTCGAACTTGGCAGCGCCGGGGAAAGATTCTTTGGTGACGGTTCGAGCTGATTGACCCGGCTCCTGATGAGAGGATTTTGCACTATCATCATGCGCTTGGACAGGCGTTGCAGCAATAAGGCTCATTACAATTAGAATAATGATAACCCATAAACCGCTTATTTTTTTCGCCCGTAAATTCATCTGGTGTTCCCGTTTTTTTTTAGATTTTGGAAAGAACTCCGACGGACGGGTAGGAACGTCCGCCGGATTTCTTCATTGAGGTCTTACGTAACTAGTTAACTGAGGCCCCAAGTGGAGGCTAGGAATTTCCAGTTAACAAAGAAGTACAGCACAAACACGGCCAGGAATATAAGGGCCAAGGTGAAGGTGCCGGATACATTGGCAACGCCTGCGCTGCCATGTGCCGTCATTGCAGATGGTACATCAGCGACGGGTGGCTCTGGTGCCGCTGCTGCCGGAACCTCGTCACGGTTTTTACCCCATAACAACGAACCAACAATCACGACCACGAACATCACGCCGCCGATCGTTGCAATCGTTGCAAAGACGCCATTGATGCCCATCATCAGATGTGCCAGTGCCGGATGATCAAACTTAATCGCCGCATCGGCGTAGGTGATATCCCAGTGACGGCGGGAAATACCCAAAGTGCCGGCACCCATCATGGCAAGCGAGATACCTGCAACGCCTAAGCCGAAGAAGTATGGCTGCCATTTAGCCCAACCCGGCAAGATGAGTTCACGCCGGAACAAGACTGGCACCAGCCAATAGGTGATCGCCATAAACGCCAAGGTCGTACCCGCGGCAACTGTGCCATGGAAGTGACCCGGTACATAAAGCGTATTGTGGACAATGATATTGACCTGTTCTTGGCCCATGATCACGCCAGTAATACCACCCAGTACGCCAAACAACACCAAGGAGATGAACATGCCCGAGAACACCGGGTTACCCCAAGGAGCTTTACGGAGCCATTCAAACAGCCCGTTGGTGTAGCCTTTTTTGCGTTGAGCTGCTTCGATCGCACCTGGTACCGTCAGGCCGTGGATCATACTAGCCATCACTGCGAGATAGAGCAGATAGCTGGTATTGACGATCTTCCATTCCGAGCTTAGCCCCGGTTCCACCAGAAGATGGTGAGCCGATGCTAATTGCAGGAACAAGATGTACATCAGGAAGGCAAAGCGGCTAACTTTTTCCGACAGTGGTTTTGCACCGAACAGAATAGCTGCAATGGCGTACCAAACCGCAATATGAGCGGCGACGTTGATTTGCTGGGATGAGTGACCCATTGCCCACCAAATTACTTTGTACATCAACGGATCAATGTAAGCGATCAAGCCCACCGACCAAAGGAAGGTCGGGATTAAAATTACGGCACCCGAGGCAATAGTGAAAACGGCGATAATAGCTGCCGTCATTGCTCCGAAAGTGACGAGCGGGATTGAGCCTTCATAGGTCTTTTCAGCTTTAGCGATTACCAAAGTGGCGAAGAAGACTGCACAGCCACACAAAGCACCGACAGCAAAGACAATGATGCCGATATAGAACAATGGATCGGCCTGCATTGGCACATACGAGGTGAACATAACATTCGATTCACCTTGCAAGACAATAACCACTGTCAGCAAAGCACCAATTGTCATCAGCCAGTAGCCGAGCCAGGCCAGTTTTGGCAGCGCCAATCTCACATTCAGCAATATAGAGGATGCAAAATAAAGCAAGGCCATCTCAAAATAGATGAGCCAAACCAGCAAGATGACAATGCCATGGGCGGTTAGCACCATGTAAAAATCATCGGCACCCAATAGATGGATTTCAGGCCATCTGGTTAACGCGACAAGAAAGCCGAGCAAACCACCAATTGCCAAAAAGACAATACTGGTTACGGCATTCCACTTAATTAGTTTTTCGCCAGCGAGATCGACTTTAAAGCCGGTGTCGGGGCAAATGCGATAAGGACTAGTCATAATCTTTTTCCCCTACTTGCTGTCTTTGACATACATTTTGCCGACCATGGTATGGTGACCAGAGCCGCAAAATTCGTTACAGATAATGCCAAATTCACCGGAACTCGTTGGTGTGATGGTTACGACCATGTCGTAATTTGGATGAACTTGCAGATTGATATTCTCCGGTTGCAGCGAAAAGCCATGCTGGTAATCCAAGGAAGAAAGATGCAATCGATAGCTCTTACCTTTTTCGAGTTCCAGAATTGGCCACCAATCCCACAAACGAGCCAGCATATAAACGTCGCTGCCAGCAGGTGGTTTAACTACTGGGACATCGTTGTCGCCTTCGACTCTTACTTGATATTTTTTGGCAAAAGCCTCAGTTTTCTCAGCATATTTGTCGGCGGTTATTTTATATGCTTCGTTAGATAAATTCTGGTCGCCTGTCAGATGCCAGTACGGCATCATGAAAAACATGATCAAGCCCCAGATAAAAGCAATGGTAACCCAAAGCACTTCGGTTTTTTCTACCGGCTTTGACCACCATATGCGATCTTCAGGAGGATAAATTGACATAGTTATTACCTCTTAAATGTAAAACGGATATTTTATTAAACAGAACATGAAGCCTCAGCGCTCTATGGAGCGAGAGGGATGGCGGTGATTTCAATAATTCCCCAGATGATGTAAACCACCGTCGGAATTGCAACGCCCAAAAACAAAAGTAAGAAATGATTATCCAAGAACCGCTGCATGAACGGAATATCCGCATCTGATGCAGGCGGTGATGGTTGATCTGAAGGTGTCATAATTGGTCCCCTTTAATGATATTTCTCAAGCGATCCGCTTAAATTTCATAGACGAATCGCGCACCTCATCAGGAGACCATAGCTTAAGCTGGCTGTCCTTAACTGTGGTTAGTTCCAATTAGTCGCAGAAATCGGCGTTTTTTTTGGATGGTTAAATAATTCAAATGGTGTTTTGACGTAGATCAAAAGCAAATTACGAAATTCGGTATAGGATAGCGGAATTAAAAGTTTTAATTTCTGGAGAATATGTGGTTATGCGCGATAGTGATCGACACTATTTTAATCAGCATCCGTTGTTCAATCAAATCGATGACGAGTCATTGGATCGGATCATTGCTGGCAGCTCTGCTACTGATTATGCCAAAGGTCAGACTATCTTTCATCGTGGTAACCCGGCAGATGTTTTTTATTTTGTGCTCGAAGGCTGGGTTAAAGTCTATCGCAGTACAGCTGAAGGCGATGAGGCAATTGTCCATATATTTAGCGCAGGTGAAACCATTGCTGAAGCCGTTGCCTTTGCTGGTAAAAATTATCCGGTCAGTGCGCAAGCGGTGGAGCATTCTCGGGTCGTGCCCATCTTGACCAAACGGCTGGTTGCTGAATTGTCGCGGTCACCAGAACTCGCCTTGTCTATTATGGGTTCTTTGTCACTTCAGCTACACAGCATGGTAACCGAGATCGAACAATTGAAAACCCGCACTGCTACCCAACGAGTCTGCGATTTCTTCATCCGGCGCTGCACTGTTGATGAGGGATCAGTCGTTATTTCCCTGCCTTATGACAAAGTGATTATTGCGTCACGTCTTGGCATGAAACCGGAAAGTCTGTCTCGCATTCTAAATCGGCTGCGGAAAATCGGTGTGAGAACCGAAAATGGCCGGGTTGCGATTGCCGATGTCGAGGCTCTCATCCGGTTTAGCGATGGCGAGTCAGCGATATCTCTAACCGGCTAATTCACCCAGCTACTTTTCCCCTATATTATTTTAAGTAAGCTTGATTGATGCCAATTTGGGCAGCACAATCAGCACGAATTGTAGACGAAGAGTCTGCGACTAAAAAAATAATGATTCTTCAGGAGTTTCAGGGATGGGAAAAGGTAAACCACATTTAGAATTTGCGCCTTTGGATATGGACGAAGGCTGGGAAGTGCCGGAAGGTTATCCCGAAGGTATGGAGCAAAAAGTACTGACATCCGATTTGGATGAAGCAGGCAAAACCGGTAGCCGATCGCGTTTTCTGCGCATAAAGCCTGGCGTTTATTCGACCGAACCATTTGTTCACGAACATTGGGAAGAAGTCTATCTCTGTGAAGGCGACATGATTGTCGGCAATGACGAAAACGGCGAAGGCGGTGAGAAATTTCAAGCGCCAACTTATGCCTGCCGTCCACCGGGAGTATTTCATGGGCCATTTAAGTCTGAAGGCGGCTGCGTCATGTTTGAGCTGCATTACTTCTATAAAGCCGATGCCGAGTAGATAAAAAGTTACAAAAATAAAGTCTCCCGGGACGCAATAATATAATAGGGAATATAACAATGCTGAAAACAGGTAAGGAACATCTTGAGGGCCTGAGAGATGGCCGCACGGTTTTTATTGGTAAAGAAAAAGTCGATGACGTCACCACCCATCCAGCCTTTAAAAATGCGGCGCAGACAGTAGCTGATTTATACGATATTAAACACGATCCCGAACACCGTGATACCATGTCATTTGAAGAAGATGGCGAGCGTTATTCAATGTGGTTTCTGCGCGCTAAAAGTCAGGATGATCTTCGTCAGCGCACGCAGGCTCACAAAAAAATTGCTGATCTGTCTTGTGGTTTGTTTGGTCGCTCACCCGATCACGTATCGAGCTTCGTCACCGGCATGTCGACCAACCCATCGGCGTTCGATTCGGAAGAAAACAAGTTTGGCGACAATCTGATGAACTACTACGAACATATGCGTAAAAACGATATTTTTGCGACTTATGCCGTGTTGCCGCCGCAAGCTGCTCGCAATCCTGAATTTTATGAATCGCAAAATCTTCCAGTACCTACTTTACGCGTTGTCCGGGAAGACGATGATGGCGTCGTTATGTCGGGGATGAAAATGCTGGCGACCAGCGCCGTCTTTTGCGATGAAATTTGGGTCGGTAATCTGCTGCCCTTGGCGCCTAATCAATTGAAGGAATCGATCACCTGTGCGATTCCTTGCAATGCCGAAGGCTTGTCGCTCTGGATGCGCCAACCAATTTCGTTGAACGCGGCCAATGAATTCGATAGTCCATTAACCTGGAAATACGACGAGACCGACGTGTTGGTTTTATGTGACGAAGTTAAAGTGCCGTGGGAGAAAATCTTTGTCATGGATGACACCGTTCGATCACGCGGGGTCTATACAGAAACGCCAGGGCATTGTTACGGCAATCATCAATCGAATGTCCGGTTTTGGTCTAAAATGCAGTTGATCCTTGGTCTTTGTTCAAAAGTAGCCCAGGCCAGCGGTGCGAATGAAATTCCTGTCGTGCGTGAGACTATCGGCCGCATGGCAGCGCTCGAGGCGACTCTCGCGGGTATGATTCACGGCCAGATTGAAGCGGCCGAAGAATGGCCGGCGGGCTACAAAACCTACAATCGCCGGATGATGTATGCGGCGCTCAATTGGTGCACCGAAAGCCATTCGCAGATCGTTGATGTTTTACGCGAGCTGTGCGGTGGTGGCGTGTTTCAAATGCCGGCTAGCGTCGATATTATGCATGATGCCGAACTTAAGGCAGATTTTGAAAAATATTTCCAAACGCCACAATTGGCTGCCCTTGACCGCATGAAATTGTTCCGGTTGGCCTGGGATTTTGTTGGTTCTGAATTTGCCGGTCGGCAACAGCAATATGAAAAGTTTTATGCCGGGGCGTCCTTTATCGTGCGCAGCCACTCGCACCGCGAAGCTGATTGGGACTTTTTTGATGGTATTGTTGACAATATCATGGCGGATTATGACGTGCCGGAACCGGTTTAAGCAGCTTTATAACAATCAATAAAATTGTGGTTTTAAATGCCTTTTCATTCTGCCTCCACCTTTGTATCGTATTTCCGCTCAGGGAAGGTATAGATCAGTATGGAAAGATCGTTTCACAGGGAAATAGAGCAGCTTCGCCAAGGCGATAACGGTAAATTTCAAGGCGAAGGTATTCTGGCTGTTACCAAAGCAATCCTACAGTCCGGCGTCGGCTATGTCGGCGGCTATCAAGGTGCGCCGGTCTCTCACCTGCTAGATGTGCTGGTTCAAGCCAAAGATTTGATGGCTGAGCTTGGTGTTCATGTCGAAGCGAACTCCAATGAAGCGTCGGCGGCTGCCATGCTGGGCGCTTCAATCAATTATCCGATCCGCGGTGCCGTTACTTGGAAATCAATTGTCGGCACCAATGTTGCCTCTGATGCGCTGTCTAATCTGGCGAGCCCTGGCGTCAAAGGCGGCGCGATGATTATCTCAGGCGAGGATACCGGCGAAGGGGCCAGTGTTATTCAAGAACGCACCCACGCCTTTGCCATGAAATCGTCTTTGTGGCTGCTCGATCCGCGACCAAACTTGCAAAGCATGGTCGATATGGTGGAACACGGCTTTCAATTGTCTGAGGCCAGCAACACTCCGGTGATCCTAGGACTCCGTATCCGGGCCTGTCATGTGCAAGGTGATTTCACCACCAAGAACAACCAAAAATCTCCGATCAATACCATCGACAAAGCTGATCATCCGGCGGCGTTTGAATATGATCGTTTGGCCCATCCGCCAGCGACCTATGCTCAGGAAAAGAAAAAAGTTGAGGAACGATTGCCGGCGGCGCGGAAATTTATTGTCGACCGTCAGCTCAATGAGTTTTTTGATGGCCGTTACAATAATCTCGGCATCATTCTTCAAGGCGGGCTCTACAATACGCTGGTTAATCGCCTGAACGTCTTAGGCTTGGGCGATCAGTTCGGCAATTCAGACATTCCCCTGATGGTGCTAAACGTGACTCATCCTTTAGTGCCGGATCAAATCACCGAATTCTGTGCCGGTAAGGATGCGGTCATGGTGCTGGAAGAGGGTAATCCTGAATTCATTGAGCACCAGATTCACACTATGCTCAGGAAAGCCGATATCCAAACACGCGTTTTCGGTAAAGATATTTTTCCGACCGGCGGCGAGTACAATGCCGAGGCAATTACTAAGGGTTTGGTCGATTTCCTGGGCGAAGTTGAACCACTGGCAATTGATCAGGAAGCCTTGCGGGATAAAGCCGCTCAACTCTTTAACGATAAAGCAGCTGGCCAGGAGGTAATGGATATTGCCTTGCCGCCGCGCCCGCCGGGATTTTGCACCGGCTGTCCGGAACGCCCTGTCTTCACAGCGATCAAGATGCTCAAAGAGGAAATTGGCGATATTCATATTGCTGCTGATATTGGCTGTCATGCCTTTGCAACCTATGCGCCGTTTAGTATGGGCAACTCGATCTTGGGTTATGGCATGGGGCTAGCCAGTGCTTCGGCTGTTGGGCCGATGCTCAAAAAGCGCACCATCAGCATTATGGGCGATGGTGGCTTCTGGCATAACGGCTTGCAAACAGGCGTGTTGTCAAATTTGTTCAATGAAGGCGATGGCCTCTTGATCATCATGCAAAACGGCTACGCTTCGGCAACCGGTCAGCAATATATTCCATCCTCGACGGTGGGTTCCGATACCACGCCGATGACCAGCGAAATTGAGCAAACTCTCAAGGCACTTGGTGTTAAATGGCTCCGGACCGTACGTACTTACGGGGTGAGCCGGATGCTGGATACTTTACGGGAAGCCATGACGACCGAACAAAAAGGTCTCAAAGTTATTATTGCTGATAGTGAGTGCATGCTCGCCCGCCAGCGCCGCATTAAAGGTGAAAATGCCGAAAAACTCAAACGTGGCGCTGAGGTGATCGTGCCGCGCTTTGGCGTTGATGAAGAAATTTGCACTGGTGATCATTCCTGTATTCGCCTGTCGGGTTGTCCATCTTTGAGCCTTGCCGATAATTCAGATCCGCTTCGGGATGAGCCGGTCACCCAAGTGATCGATAGCTGCGTCGGCTGTGGTCTCTGTGGTGAGGTGGCTCATGCGGCACAACTCTGTCCGTCCTTTTACCGGGCCGAGCGCATTCAGAACGCCGGCGCATTTACCAAAATGATGGCGGGGTTCAGAAACGGTGTCATTGGCTGGCTTGCTGGATCGGAGCGGCCCTCATGAGTGAAGCGAAGACAGTTAAAATTCTGATTTGCGCCATGGGCGGTGAAGGTGGCGGCGTGTTGATGAATTGGATCGTCAATGCGGCGTGGCGCAAAAGCTATCCGGTACAGGCAACTTCGGTGCCGGGTGTTGCCCAACGCACCGGGGCGACAACCTACTATATTGAACTGCTGCCTGAAGCCGTGCCACCCGGAGCTGTTAAACCCGTCTTTGCCTTAATTCCCACAGCTGGTGAAGTTGATGTTTTGGTTGCGACCGAGGCCGCCGAGGCCGCGCGGGCTGCCGGTAATGGGTTCATTTCGCCTAACCGTACCCATCTTATTGCCTCAACGTCCCGGGTTTATCTGATGCCGGAGAAAATGGCCATGACCGATGGCCGGGTTGATGACGATGAGCTGGCCGATGTCATGGCTAAAAGTGCCCATAAATCGGTACTGTTTGATGCCAATGAGGCTGCCAAGGAAGCTGGCGCCATCGTCAATGCGATTATGTTGGGTGCTGTTGCCGCGACGGGTGTTATTGGCATTGAACTAGATGACTTTATCGACGCGATCACAGATGAAGGTAAAGCTGTTGAGTCTAATATTGCCGGTCTTAGAAGTGGCTTTGAGATTGCCAGCGGTCAAAAGAAAACTGAAGACCAGCCGGACAATGTCGTAGCCTTATCCGAAGCCGGTACTCAATCTAAATTTCCTGACAGTGTTCAGCCCGTGTTAGATCATGCAACTAAGCGGCTGGCTGATTATCAAAATGAGGCTTATGTGGCGAGCTATCTAAACCGCCTCGAAAATTTCAAAGACCGTGATTCAGACTTACTGGAAGTCGTTGCCAAACAATTGGCGCTTCGGATGTCTTATGAAGATATCATCCGCGTCGCCCAGGCTAAAATTCGCGCCGAACGATTTGAGCGTATCAGAAATGAAACCGGAGCAAATGCAGATGATATCGTGATTGTCACCGAATTCTTTAAACCTGGCGTCGCTGAAATTAGTGATCTCCTGCCGAGCGGTCTGGCCAAAAGTCTCATCGCTTGGGGTGAGAAAAATAATAAGATGGATAATTTTGGCTTTGGCATGGAGGTGAAGACCTCGACCATAACCGGATTTTTGAAATTATGGTCTCTGGCCAAGCTTAAATGGTGGCGGCCAAAATCCAATCGCTGGCAAGTTGAACAAGCCAATATCGAGGATTGGCTGGAATTAGTGGAGTCGGCGTCTGTTCTCAATGTAAATTTCGCTGTTGAAGTAGCAGAGCTTGCCCGCCTGATCAAAGGCTATGGCAGCACCTACCGCCGGGGGATGCGCAATTATTCCCGTATCGTTGAAGAATATGTCCGGCCACTGGTGGCGGCAGGTGCCGTATCAGGCGAGGCAACGGAACAGGTAAGACGGGCCCGCGATGCTGCAACCTCCGATCCGGATGGCGCAGATTTAAATAAAATATTGTCAGATATTCAAGTTCCAGGAACGATCGCCGCAGAGTAGCCTCACAATATTCTCACTGCGAAGTGATTTGGCTTCCGGTACTCAACTCTTTATCCACGGCTTTATGTTTGAAAATTCCCTCTCTTGGCTGGCAATGCTGGCCTATGGCGTGATTGTCTGGCAGTTCGCCCCCAAGCGGGTGTCGATCAAAGGCTTCTTTACCGGCTCAGATGATGGCGAAGGCATCAAAGGAAGTGCGCCCGGATTATGGCTCCTCGTGGCCAGTGCGGCGATCTCTTGGATTTTTGCCAAGTCCATCGCCAACGCAGCCAGTCTCGCCCAAGCTTTTGGTCTCTCCGGATCAATCGGTTACGCTTTTTATTATCTGAGTTTTCTGGTTGCCGGTGTGGTGATTTATATCATCCGGACCAAGGGCGGTGATCAATCATTGCCGGCTTTTTTGATCCGCAAATATGGCACGCTCTGCGCTAAGCTTTTTGTCGCTGCGATTGCGATCCGTCTGTTCAACGAAGTGTGGTCCAATACAAAAGTCGTCGGCCTTTATTTTGGCGATGAAGGCAGTGCTGGCTATTGGGCATCCGTAGCGGCTGTAACCGGCTTCACGGTATTTTATTCTTGGCGCGCCGGCTTGCGTGGCAGTCTGTTGACCGATGGTGGGCAGATGATCCTGGCCTCGGTATTACTCGCTGGAATTCTCCTATTTATCATGCCGGAATTTGCCGCCCGTGGTCTCCCTCAATTCCCTGAAGCCGCGAGCATGGCCGGCTGGACTTTTGCCGGGCTCGCCTTGGTGCAAGCCTTTAGCTATCCGTTCCATGACCCGGTGTTGACCGACCGCGGCTTTATTACCTCACCCAAAACCATGCTCAAGGGATTTATCCTGGCGGGCCTGATCGGCGGTGGCTTTATCTTTCTGTTTGGCTTCGTTGGTATTTATGGCGCACTCGAAGGCTTGGGCGGCAATCCATCCCTGGCGGTGCCGGCAAGCTTCGGCATCACGATGCTGCTAATCGTCAATGCGATTATGATGACCAGTGCCGGCTCGACACTCGATTCGACTTTTGCCAGTACCGCCAAGCTGACGGCACGCGATTGGTCGGGTGCAAAAGACGCGCCGACCGAGCGCCAACTCACCACCGGACGAAAAGCCGTTATCATTATTGCAGTGCTGGGCAATTTGCCGTTGTTTAGTTTGTATCTCGGCGCCGAAGTCGGCCCGGCGGTGATTGCGGCAACGACGATCAGCGGCACCATGGTCATGGGTCTGGCGCCCATCTTTATCCTTGCTTTTCTACCCGGAGCCGGGCGCTGGAGCTTTCATCTCGCCTTTTGGCCCGGCATTTTTTTTGGTGTCATCATGACCCTGGAAGGGGCCATGGGTTTGCAAATTGTGCCAGCCTGGATCGATATCGGTGTTGGTAAATATGCTGATGATCTTGGTGTCAATCTCTGGGGTGTCGGCCTTTGCACCGTTGGATTCCTCGCCGGTTGTGCAATCGAGCTCATAATTCCTAAAAAAAGTTTGGTCGCGACCCCCGCTTAAGCTAAAACCGCTACATGTGTGGAATTGCAGGTATTTTAAGAACTGCCGGTGAACAGCCCGTAGACCGTTCCATTTTGGCGGCGATGAACCAATCGATGGTGCATCGTGGCCCGGATGGTGAAGGCATTTGGCTGTCACCGGATCAACAGGTCGGTCTTGGCCATCGCCGCCTTTCGATTATTGATTTGTCGAATGATGCCGGCCAACCGATGGCAAATTCAGATGGCTCTATCATCGTTACTTTCAATGGCGAGATTTATAACCACGTGGCGCTGCGCCAAGAACTGCAGGCGGCGGGTTATCAGTTTGCCACCGATCACTCAGATACCGAAGTGCTGGTCCATGGCTTTCAAGCCTGGGGGATTGCCGGCTTGCTGCCGCGTCTCGAGGGCATGTTCGCCTTTGCCGTTTGGGAGGAAGCTAAGAAAAAACTGACAATTGCCCGGGACCGGGTCGGCATTAAACCGGTTTACTTCACCAAACGCGATGGCTGGTTTTTGTTCGCTTCGGAAATAAAAGCTCTGCTGTGTCATCCCGCCGTGCCCAGGCGCGTGGGCAAGCTGGCGCTCTATCATTATTTAACTTACCTGACGACGCCGGCCCCGCTGACGATGTTTGACGGTGTCTATAAATTACCGGCCTCAACTTATATGGAAATCGATCAAACTGGGCAGATTAGGTCTGAACGTTACTGGGATGCAGTACCGGGAAAAAGCGGCATCGAGGGTGAGCTATCGGGCTTGAGCGAAAGGGCGCAAGAGGACTTCTTTATTGAAGGCGTTCGCAATCGTCTCAATGATGCGGTCGAAAAACGTATGATGTCGGATGTGCCTTATGGTGCCTTTCTATCTGGTGGTATAGACTCATCGGTCAATGTCGCGCTGATGGATCGCTTCACCGATGAACCCGTAAATACTTTTACGGTCGGATTCAAAGATCACGAACATCTTAATGAGCTCGATTACGCGACCAAAGTCGCCAAGCTGTTCAACACCAATCATCACGAAGTGCTGGTCGGTGAGGACGATATGGTCGGTTATCTCGATGATCTTATTCATTACCAGGATGAGCCGCTGGCCGATTGGGTCTGCATCCCGCTGCATTTTGTCTCCAAGCTGGCTGCGGAAGCGGGTGTCAAAGTCATTCAAGTCGGAGAGGGCTCAGACGAGCAATTTTGCGGCTATAACAGCTACATGATGTATCTCAAATTACATCAACACTGCTACGGACCGTTTCAAAAGTTCCTGCCGAAACCGTTGCAGCGCGCGGCGGCTGGGGCTGCGCAGGGGATCGCTCGTCTCAAGCCGAGCTTTGGTCTCTATGCCGATGCGGTCGAGCGCGCCGCCGAAGACCAGGAAGCTTTTTGGAGTGGCGCCATTGCATTTTGGGAATCGCAAAAGAAAGATATCCTGCCGGCGATGGGCGTAGAACTGCCGCATGGTGCTCAGGAGATGGTCGAGGCCGGTCTCTTAGCAGATGATATATTGGTGCCGGATAGTTTCGCTGTAGCCAACGACACATTGTCTGAATTTGATCGTGCTCATCCCGGACGGGATCAGCTAACACGAATGATCCACAATGAATTTCGGCTGCGCCTGCCAGAATTGTTACTGATGCGGGTCGATAAAATTACCATGGCGCAATCACTAGAGGCACGCGTGCCGTTTTTGGATCATGCCCTGGCCGAATTCACCATGGATATGCCGCAAAGTGCCAAGATTAAAAATGGCGTGGCCAAACACATACTTAAAAAATCCGTTGAGGGGATCATTCCGGACGATGTGATCTATCGTAAAAAAATGGGCTTCAATGCGCCAATGGCGGAATGGCTGCGGGGTGATTTTGGCAGTAAGGCCGAGGCGGGAATTATGAACTCACCATTATTGGATCAAATCGGCTTTGACCGCGAGCAGGTTGCTGGTCTTATTTCCGATCATCGCCAAGGCCGCCGCGATACCTCATTGATGGTTTGGGTGCTCTATAATCTGACCGCCTGGCACTCCCATTGGATCGAAGTTTAGACATTTCGTCTGCTGGTCACCAAAGTCAGGCCGAGACATAAAAATTGCGTGGCGATCCACCAGCTTTGCCAAGCGCCAAAGCTGATGAAATTAAAAGCTAAGATCGAGATAACGACGCCAAATATAACCGGATCGGTATGCATGTTCTCCAGTTTTCTAATAAACAACCAGCCAAAGACAGCGACGATTAGAGCCCCCACCGCGCCGAGCTCGAGCCAAATTTGGAGAGCTGCATTGTGCGGATGGAGCGGCATATAAGACTCTCTAAAAAGGACAATATTTTTGCCGGTTGGTGTGACTACTTTTAGCGTATATTTTTCGCCGCTGTCAGGAATCTTTCGTGCCATATTCATGCCCCAGCCGAAGAATGGTTTTTCAAAGATGTGCTGAGCAGCAAATTGCCAAATTATGAGGCGGCTGGTAGCGGAATTCGGCAACTTCAAATCGTATGAAAATTGGCCAATTTCTTGAACATTTTTCCCCGCCGTGACTTGGTGGACCAAGAACGGCGCTCCAAGGAGTAAGATTACGAACATGCTGCCAACAATCAAGCTGGCTAGTTTGCGGCGAGAACTGGCGAGGCCAATACCGATCCCGCCAGCAATTATGGCAACAAGCGCGGTTGTGGAGGAAAAACGAAAAACCAAATATATTGTCAGAACTAAAAATAAGGCTGCTCCAAGAAAATGTCGCTGCCGCGTTAATGCCGACAATATTGGCCACATCAGGATTGTTAAAATAACAACGCCATTTCTCAAAAAAGCTTCGATGTTAATACCGCCCGTTTGAGGATTAATTACTTCGTACCAAGGCAGACCGCGGCCAGTACGGGTAAGCCAGGCGCCGGTGACAGATTCAAATAAAAGCAAGGCAATGGTTATTGCAGCGCCCCAGATCAGTAATTTTTCTGTTATGGCGCGGGCTGAATGGGGGATATAATTTATTTCCCTTAGGACAAATACACCCAAGCCAAAAAGCGCTGTAAGTGGCAGGATCAGTTTGCTGCTGGTGCCAAAGTCAAAACTCCACAGCGAACTGGCAGCCGCCCACAGCAGCAAGAATAGAAAAGCTATCGCTGGCAGCTTCGGTAACGAAAAACTGCGGTTTTTATCGGCGACATTCAACGCTATTAGAGCCAATGCTAACAAAATAAATAACGGCGCCATCGCTTTGGACGAGAATATGGCTATTGGCAGGATCAGCAATGCTGTTAAACAGACTGCAAATTTCCGCCAACCGTTTTTGTTCTGCCAATTAAGCATTAGCTGAATCGTTTTGTTTATTCGCCACGTTCAAGAATATTTCTTCTAATTTTTTTGCCTGTGATTCCCACGTGAGCGCTTTTAATCCACCATCTTCTTGGATATTGATTAGACCGATGTTTAAACTTTGATCAAGTGCCTCGGAGACTTGCTCCGGACTATCGCAAGAGAATAAGGGAACGCTTGTTGATTGTGATATTTCAACTGCTTCTTCAGTTTCCTCGGGATAACAAATCAGAGGCCGACCAGCCGACAGCATTTCAATGGTTTTATGATGAAAGGTGAGATTGCTTTTAATGTATAAATTGGCAATAGCACGGCGATGAATGTGTCTTAATTCTTCAAGCGGGATAAAGCCTTTTATATCGATCCGGCAAATTGTAGATAAGTCCATAGTTGCGGCAGCAACTGCATCCGAATCCTGTCCGGCATATATGAAACAAGCGTTCGCTCGTTTTTTTTCCGGTAATCCTATGAGCCAGGATTTAACTCCCTGAATTAATTGCGTCAATGCCTGTTGATCATAAATGGCCCCAGTGAGGCTGATGGTCATTTCATCTGGATTTAGTGGTGTTGATGGTGCCGCCTGATCGGTCGAGAATCCGCTATAGACAACAGATGCCTCTCTGCCAAAGTACTTTTGTATATCGGCGACATGAAACTTGGAAAAAGCCGTCATGGCAGCGCTATCACCATAATATTTGGCGAGATAATTTCGAAATATTGTTGGGATGAAATTTTGCCAAGGGTCTTTGGCATCGGCTATCCATGGGCAAATTGCCGCTTGGGCCAGATCGCGAGCAATATTCCAGCAATCGGTATTGCCAAAAGTTGCCCAAACCAAATCCGGATTAAAATGGTCGACGATAGAGGAATAATACAGCTGACTACCGGCTCGCCAATCAGTAAAAACACCTTGGTGTCGGAGATAATACCAGACGACCACTAACTGCCTCAGGCCCCACGGCAAAGTTCGGGCGCGCAGACTTTTTATTAACGGATGACCTTTTGGCTCACTCGCCAAATTTAGCGGTGTGCTGAAATCGTGATCTTGTATGGCTCGGGCTGCTTGGTCTGGGGTTATATCCGTCGGCTGGCCCGCCAAAGTTTCGGTAAGTAAGATCACTTCATGTCCGAGCTTCGAAAGCACCTTACTATATTCCCGCATTCGAGTGGCGCAGACATGCGGTGTCTCTGGATGACAGTGATTGACTAAAACCACGCGCATCAAGTCGTCCCTTCAAAGATTGCAATTTTCTTTGCTGAATTAATACGATCAAGAAAATGAGTGCGCCAAGCTTCTTCGATGACTGGCCGCCATAACATACTGGCAAGATGCGTCTCTCCGGCGTGAAATCTGTTCAGCGCCGACAGCCACCAATTTTTGCGCCAAATGCCAGATTGCTCAAACGTTGAACTGGTGATGATTTCACGCACATGATCACCCAATGACTTCTTAAACCAATCAGCTTGGGGCGGTAAAAATCCTTGCTTGTTCCAGCGCGTTCTAACTGGTTCGGGCAATATACCTTTCATTGCTCCTCGCAGCAGGCGCTTGGTTTCTGCTCCGCCCATCAAATATTCCGGCGGCAGAGAAAACGTAAACTCGGCCAGGCGATGGTCACAAAACGGCAGGCGAACTTCGCGCGAATGAGCCATCGAATTACGGTCACCGTAGCGCATGAGCACCGGTAAATGGGTGTAGAGCATTTCCTGATACAAAGCGCCGGCTAAGGGGTGAAAGGTGCTCGCTCCGCGGGGTGGTGGCGGCAGGTTTGCGAACAGTTTGGTTGCATGTGATTTAGTCAGACCAAAGGAAAAGTCGCTGCCCCGACCAGTTAAGCCAGCCAAAAAATGACGTAGGCCATGGGGTAATTGGCTTTTTGCGGTTTGAGACCTTGTCAGCAGACCGAGCGGATAACGTTCCTCAATTTTATCGCGTTCACTACTTGTATTCGTCACTAGGCTAGCGAGATATTTTTCAAAATACTGCTCGTACCCGCCTAACAGCTCATCGCCGCCCTGGCCGTCGAGTAATACCGTGATGCCAGCTTCCTTGGCGAGACGAAAGACGCACCATTGGGCATATTGGCTGGAACTGCCAACCGGGAGTTCGTTGTGCCACATGAAATCAGCGAGCTCTGACTGGAAATTATCGACACTTGGTTCGGTGATGTGGGACGTTACCTGGGTGAGACTGATGATTTTTTCCGCCCACGGCCATTCATCGGCCTCTGAATTGGGAAAACGTCCGGTAAACACATCGTAAGCTTCATCGTTGCCCCGAAGCTCTCGGGCGATGCAGACAATGGAGCTTGAATCCAAACCACCTGATAGGCAGGAACCCAAGGGCACATCGCTGCGCATACGCAATTTAATCGCATCTTCAAAGAGTTCGCGGAAATGAATTTGCGCGTCCTGTTCGCTCATTGTGGTGAAATTGTTATCAGGTTCAATATCCCAATAACGTTGGATCTGATAATCTAAGCTATTGCAATCTAGAGTTAGACTGTGGCCTGGAGGCAATTGTTTAATATCGTTGAAAACGGTCTGAATATCGTCATCCAGACCCCGTGTCGGATGATAAAGAAAGCGTAATATGCGGTCCTGATCATAAGCACTATCAATATTATTCAAGGCCAATAAGGCCTTATATTCTGAAGCAAAGGCAAAACATTCGTCGCTGCTATGAAATAAAAAAGGCTTCTCGCCAAATCTATCGCGGGCGCAAAAAAGACGGTGTTGATTGGCGTCATAAATAGCAAAGGCAAACATACCGTTTAATTTGCCTAAGGCTTCGTCACCCCAAGTTTGATAGGCTTTGAGCAACACTTCGGTATCTGAAGAAGTCTCGAGTTCAACACCTGCCGCCTTTAGTTCAGCGCCGATTTCAAGGTAATTATATATTTCACCGTTAAAGGTGATGACGTGAGAATCGATTTCCATCGGCTGATGACCGGCGCTGCTGGTGTCAATAATTGAAAGCCGTTGATGGCCGAAGACAATATTTCCCTCAGTTGATTTCCATACACCTGAATCATCCGGTCCGCGGTGCTCTTGTAATAAGTTCATATGCTCAACTGCATCAGAGTTGACGCGTCGATTACCTATGATTCCCGCTATGCCACACATATAATTTCATTTCTTAGGATCACGTTATTTGGCTTTTCTCTTTTTAAATCAATAATTTCCGACAGGCCTCGATCACCTCATCATGTTTGATCGAAAGGATAGACGAACCAGCGGTCCGAAACCCAGCTTTGTTGCTTACACTATCTGCCATTTCCCAGGGATAAAATATATGATGATTGTCACCATGTGGAAACCACGCTCCTGGTTTCGCTCGAGCACTAAAAAGTGCGATGCAGGGAACTTCCATCAAAGCTGCTAAATGCATGGGGCCGCTGTCATGACCCAAATAAAAAATCGCCTGCTTCATCGCCAGAGCACTGAGACGTGGTTTGGTCTTGCCGCACAAATTTAATACCGGGCCGCGCCAATTTTGAGCAAGCGCAGCACTACGCACGCTTTCATCCTCGGCACCGATGAGTAAAAGACCTAGAGATGGATTTGCGGCTGACAATTTCTCTAAAACGAAACTCCAATTTGCGTCGCCCCAATCTTTATCTGGAAGCTTGCCGCCGATGCTAAAGGTGATAAATGGATTTCCGGTGATTTTATCTGTAATAATTTGTTCGGCTTGATTTTGTTCTTCGTCGCTGAAATTGATCTCTAACTTTGCTGGCCAGGGTAATCCAACTGCACGCAATAGCCGTTCGCTTTCTGATTCCCAAATATTGTCAGATTTGGGCTGATATTCACGTAACGATTGGGCAAAAGGCATGGCTTCGATATTTTTTATGCCGCAAGCTTTAAAAAATAAATACTCCTTCAGCAGGGAAATTATAGACGAAGGTTCTGACAAATAGATCAACTTGTCGGGAGACCATGACTTTATCGCAGATCGAACTTGACGCATCGACGAAATGCCACCACCGCCCGGCGGCAGAGAAAAATATTCAGAAATCAAGTCAGCGCGGCCTAAAACCGCTTCAATATGAGCGGCCCGGCCCATAACCGGCGCATTGGTTAAAATTGCGAGCTCGGCTTCAGGCGAGCGATCACGAATGGCAGATAGCGCCGGCAGGGATACCACTGCATCGCCGATACTGCCGCGCCGAAAAATTAACGTTCTTTGAACCATAAAGTCTATATTTGGTATTGGAGGGAAACTACTATATATCAAATTTACTAATTGCTAGCATGGCTTTATTATCACGGCAAATTTGTAAATCCCAGGGTGGTGGGAAACATTGAGAGACATTAGGACGCGATGAGTCAAAAATTCCTTCAGAGTGACCGCCTCCGGGTATTGGTCAACGGTATTCATGCCAAGAGTGGCGGCGGCGTAACCTATTTACGAAATATTTTGCCGTTATTGGCCAATGATCCTGAACTGGAAATTCATCTGTTTTTGCATCGCGATCAATTTGAGCTTTTTGGTGTAATAGATGAACGTATTCGAGTTCATCTTTTGAATTTCAATAGTGGTTTTTTTTCCAATCTTTTTTGGGAGCAGTTTGCGCTCCCAATTTTGGCTAAAATTATGTCGGTGGATGTAACCGTGTCGCCAGCAAATTATGGCCCTTTGGTAGCACCTGCCCAGATAATTATGCTGCGCAATTCCCTGGCTGTCGCGGGTAAGGAAACACGGCCGATTAAACGCCTCTATTGGGCCGGCTTAACGATAATGACAGCTCTCTCTCTTTTAACCTGTCGTCGTGCCATCGCCGTTTCAGATTATGCCCGCAAAGCCCTGACCTTCGGGCTGGGTAAACGTTTTCAGAAAAAGGTCGTCGTTGTGCATCACGGTGTTGGCGAACAATTTAAAGCTGATGACAGCATCGAACGGCAAAACTTTCTCTTGGCGGTATCTGATATCTATGTTCAAAAAAATCTGCATACCCTCGTTCAGGCTTTGGCTGAAGTGAGAAAAAAATATCCAGATGTGAAATTAAAGATTGCCGGCAAGGCTATCGATCGAGGATATCTCCAGGAAATTAAGCAGGTTCTTGATTACGCCAAGTTGACTGATGCGGTTGAATTCTTGGGCGAAAAAGACGTCGGCGAATTACTGGTCTTATATCAAGAATGTAAATTGTTTGTTTTTCCGTCGACGGTTGAAACATTCGGCAATCCATTGGTTGAGGCGATGGCTTGCGGGGCGCCTATCGTCTCCTCGAATACGGCTGCAATGCCAGAAGTGTTGGGTGAGGCAGGACGGTATTTCGACCCGCTAAATGTTCGCGATATGGCTGAGCAAATAATTATTTTACTCGAAGATGATGAGGCCAGATTTGAACTAGGCAAACGGGCCGTTCAGAGGGCTCATTTGTTTTCACGGGACGCTACTGCGGCGGAAACTGCAGAAGTTATTAAATCGGTTGCTCCTGAACGCTATGCCCAAATTTCTCCCAGTCAGTTACAGACGTCATCGTGACAATCAAACTTCTTTATTTCGTCAGTCACCCTATTCAGTATCAGGCGCCCCTGTTGCGACGAATTTCTGCAGAACCTGAGATCGATCTCGAAGTTATTTTTGAATCCGATTTCTCTTCAGAGAGCTATTTTGATCAGGGTTTTGGCGTTGATGTAAAATGGGATATCCCTTTAAGAGAAAGCTATAATAGTCATTTGTTGAGCGAAGTCGATATTGATCAGCGTATTAAGAGTGTTGACGCAATTTGGTTCCACGGCTGGCAAAGCCGCATGTTTAAACAACTTCTTAAGGCGGCAAATAATACTGGCAAACCGATATTGATGCGGGGCGAAAATTGGCTCGGGGCGATGCCCGACGGCACAGGTATCAGGGGCTGGTTGAAACGCCGGTACCTGAGTAATATTTTCTCCAAATGTGATGCGTTCTTGGCAATCGGCAGCGCCAACCGTCAATATTATTTGGATCACGGCATTCTCCAGGATAAAATCTTTAATATGCCCTACGCGATTGACAATTCCTTTTTTGCTCAACCCAGCGAGGCCACTTCACCGCTAGAATTTCGACAAGAAATTGGTATTGAGGCGGCGCAAAAAATTATCCTATTTGCTGGCAAAATGACTGCCAGAAAAAATCCCGATGTTCTACTCTCTGCCTGGAGCCAGGCAGACTGGGTTGATCACGACCGACCTGCCTTGGTATTTGTCGGCGATGGTGAGCTAAAGCAGCCTCTCATGACAGAAGTTGATCAATTGACAAATCGACAGGATGTTTATTTTACCGGCTTTCGCAATCAAACGGAATTACCAGCGATTTACAAAGCTGCCGATATATTTGTTTTAAATTCCGAAAAAGAACCCTGGGGATTAGCGATCAATGAAGCAATGGCTTGTGGCACAGCGGTGATTGCTTCTGATCAATGCGGCGCAGCTTTTGATTTGGTGGACGGAGAAACGGGTGTCGTTGTCAAAGCTGGAGATACAGCTGAGTTGGTTGTTGCATTAGGCAAGGCTTTAGAGAAATCTGTCGAAATGGGTGAGGCCGCTCAACGTAGAATATCCAGCTGGGATTTTGAGGCTGATTTGGTGGGTCTTAAGGCTGCATTGGAATTTGTTTTATGACTCCGGCATCTATCTTATTTGTTGGACAGACAGTCGCCGGTTCAAGAACCAAGCAACGGATCAAGGCGCTTGAGAATTTGGGCTGCCGGGTGGAGGTCATAGCGACAAGTTTGCCGGGCGCGAGTTACGAGGATAAACCGAGCCTCATGACCCGGTTGCGCTATCGCTTGCGCTATCCTGCTGATGCCGCCGGAGCGAATGGCAAAATCTTAAATCGGCTGAATGAAAACCAGTTCGATGTATTGTGGCTCGAACGGGCGGTGGAAATTGGGGCCAACACTCTGCGTCGCGCTAAGCAACTAAACTCTATAATTAAAATTGTTTGGTATGCTGAGGACGATATGATGAATCCACGCCACCGGACCCGGCAAGTGGAAGCGGCGATGCCATATTACGATCTATGGGTGACAACCAAATCCTTTAATGCTGAGCTAAATGAGGTGCCGACATTTGGGGTCAAAAATATCTTATTTGTTAACAATTCCTACGATCCCTCCCTCCATCGGCCGATCAATCCAAGTGAACAGGACAGGACTGACTTTGGCTCAGAAGTAAGTTTTGTTGGCACGCATGAAAAAGACCGGGCAGATAGTTTGATTTATCTGGCCCAGCAAGGCGTCCCGGTCAGAGTATGGGGCAACGGCTGGACAGCCTATAAAGACCAAGTGCCTGGCCTTCTAATTGAAGGCCGTCCGGCTTATGATGATGAGTATGTCAAAGTAATTTGTTGTAGCGAAATAAATCTCTGTTTTTTACGCAAAGAGAATCGTGATCTCCAAACTTGTCGCTCAATTGAGATTCCTGCCTGCGGCGGATTTATGCTACATGAACGTAATGCCGAAATGTCAGCTATCTTCAAAGAAGATAGTGAAGCAGCATATTTCACCAGTGATCAGGATTTACTTGAGCAATGTAAGAAGTGGTTGATGGATTCCACGGCGCGGGGAGAGGTTGCGAAAAATGGATTGGGCAAGGTGACAAAAGGTACTTTTAGTCATGATGACCGTCTGCGGGAAATACTTGATGCCACAAGTCAGGTAGGCAACTAATGAGAGTTCTCGTTAACGCCCTGTCTGCCCGCAAAGGCGGTATTGTCACCTACACCAATAATCTTCTGGCAGCCTTTCAAAAACGTGGCATCGATATCAATATAGCGGTATCCGAAGATTTTGAAACCGAGTACGACCAATCGATTAGCCGGCTTAACGTGGCCAGATTTTCACCATTGCAAAGATTGATTTGGGAGCAAACGTCCTGGCGAAAATTTGTCAAAAACTATAATCCTGACATTCTTTTTTCATCAGCTAATTTTGGTCTACTTAATTGTCCAGTAAATCAAATCCTGTTGCTGCGCGAGGGCGGATTATTTGATCCTTTTTATCTCGCTAATATGACCGCGCCGCTTGGTGTTTGGAACGGCATTAACCGGTATTTTCGCCGTCGCCTGATGCTGCTTTCGGCAATGTCGGCCAATCAAATTATTACGCCCACCAAAGCTATGCGCGATATGGTCTCGTTATGGCATCCGGAAATTACAGAGAAATGCAGTGTCAATCCATATGGCACAATTAATGATGCGTTTAAGCCTAGGACCGACCAACGGAAATGGCGGGAAGATGGCGTCTGCCGGTTGATTTATGTGTCAGTTTATTATCCCCACAAAGTCCCGCGCCTGCTGTGTCAGGCGGTCGATCAGCTAATAGAAACAGGCTTTGATTGTCACGCCACGATAACCATGGCACCGAGTGAATTTGCCGAAATGCAGGGTAGCGATCTTGATGAAGTTATTGTCAGTGATGCTGCCCGGCGCGGTATCGTTTCGTTGGGAAATTATAAATACGACGATTTGCCTGAATTATATCGTTCTCAAGACGTTTTTGTTTTTCCGTCGGTCTCAGAAACATTTGGTCATCCGATGGCAGAAGCGATGAGCAGCGGGTTGCCGGTGGTGGTGGCCGATACACCGGTCAATCGCGAAATCTGCGGTGATGCTGCATTATATTTTGAGCCCTTTTCGGTGACCGGTCTGGTTGATTGTATCCAACAATTGGATGGTGATAAAAATTTACGGGACAGCCTGCCTAAAATCGGACGCGAGCGGGCGCTTGAGCGGTTTGGCTGGGAGGATCACGTCGACCGCTTGATTGAAACGATGGAAAAAATGCTGAGTAAGCAGGCCTGAAATTCATGAATGAGCAAGAGCCAGACCCCTTAAAAATTGTGGTTTCGGTACATGGCCGCTGGCACGGCTTTGACCTAGCGGATGGCCTGCATCAGCGGGGATATCTGGCTCGTTTGTTGACAACTTACCCGGCCTCGGTGGCGGCAAAATTTTTACCTTTGGGCGTGCCCATAATGACCGCACCCTGGCTTGAGTTACGGCGCCGGTTTTATGACAAATTCCCACTTGGTCGAAAACCCGATTTAGCGATCGCCAAGGCTTTTGCTAATTTTGCCTGCCGTCATGCGATTGGCAAGGTTGATGTACTGGTTGGTTGGAGCTCTGCCACACTGGAAGCCATTCCACCGGCTCATGAGTTTGGCACGAAAGTAGTGATTGAGCGCGGTTCCAGCCATATAGTCCATCAGACCGACGTTTTGACCGCTGCCTATCAGGAGTTCGGGTTGAATTTTGCCGGCACCCACCCTGAGATAATCGCACGAGAGGAGCAGGAATATGCCGCCGCCGATGCGATCGCTGTGCCGACCCAATTTGCCGCCTCTACCTTTGCCGAGCGCGGCTTGGGTGAAAAGCTCATCGTTAATCCCTACGGCGTCGACTTAACCCGATTTTCGCCACCTGCTGAACCGAACCGAAATACCAAGCCACGCATTCTGTTTGTTGGCAGTGTCGGTATTCGGAAAGGCGTGCCGTGGCTGCTGCGCGCTTTTGCCGGGCTTTCAGATATCGCTGAGCTGCATCTTATTGGTCCGGTGGAGAAGGGCTTTGAGAAAATATTGGCCCAACATAAACTGGCCGGCGTGACCCTGAGAGGGGCGCTTCCGTCGGGGCAATTGCCAGCCGAATTGAAGGCCGCTGATGTTTTTTGTCTGCCCTCGCTGGAGGAAGGTTTCCCGTTATCTATGTTGCAAGCGATGGCCAGTGAGTTGCCGATCGTAACAACCAAAGAAGCTGGGGTAGAAGATATTATTGAGCCAAATATTGAGGGCCTGATCGTGCTGTCTAAAGATAGCGCTAACTTGGCCGAAGCACTTGGCCAACTGGTTAATGATGCGGATCAGCGACGCCAACTGGGCATCGCCGCCCGCCGCCGCGTTGAGCAGGGCTTTAGCTGGGATGATTATATCGACCGCGCAATTACGGCTTATCATGCATTGGCAGCAACGACATAGTGGCTCGGCTCTACACCGGCAGACTGGAAGGTCTCATACAGCTCGTCTTTCAATGCGCCCTGCATCATTGTGCGCGGCGTGAATAAGCTCGACCCGGAAAGATAACAGTCGCTCATCTATCGCTGCCTGGACAACGCCGATCTGAGCAAGACGCGTAAGTGCGTCTTCACCGGAGGCCATATAAACTTCGGCGTTTTCGGGATAAAGCTCGGCGAGATTGGTATATTGGGTTAGCAAGGCTTCCGTGCTGATGGCGCGCTCACCGGCGCGGCCAGCCTGTTCGCCGAGGATGGCGCGATTGAGAGTTAGCTTAATGTTCATGATATGCATCCTAAATTTTCTGGTGTATTCATTAGGATATAAAAGTTTCGCTCGACTACAACGGAATTCAACATTAGAGGTCAATTTTATTTATAACCAACTGAAATAACATGATAAAACAGTTCATATTTTTTCAATTTCCAGGGAAATTCGTTGTTTAAATTCCAACTTTTTACAGGTATTACGAGAATATATTTGATTAAATGGCATTTTTGGAACATCTGGCTAACAAGTTGTCATCGTCCCAGAATTTCATCGGGTATTTGCGACCGCAATTTAAGCAGTATTTTCGAGAAACCACTGATAGGTGGTGGCCAGTCCGGCCTCGAGTGATGTCGTCGAAGTCCAACCGAGCGCTTGCATGCGGGCTGGATCGAGTAATTTCCGCGGTGAGCCATCGGGCTTTGAGGTGTCAAATTCCAACTCGCCTTCAAAGCCGACGACCTTGGCAATCAGTTGAGCCAGCTCTTTAATCGTCACTTCCTCGCCGGTGCCCATATTGACGTGAATGGCACCGCTGTAATGTTTGATCAAATGGACCAGCGCATCTGCGCAATCATCGACGTGGAGAAATTCGCGGTACACTTTGCCGGAGCCCCAAATAGGCATCGTTTTGTCACTGTTGATTTTGGCGAGATGGGCTTTGTGCATCAGTGCCGGAATAACATGACCGCCTTCAAGATCGAAATTATCGCCGGGGCCGTAAAGATTGTTGGGCTGGGCAGAAATATAGTCACAGCCATATTGCTGCCGGTAGGCTTCACACAATTTGATGCCGGCGATCTTGGCGATGGCATACCACTCGTTGGTCGGCTCGAGCGGTCCGGTTAGCAGGGCTTCCTCAGCCATCGGCTGGGCGGCTTCACGGGGGTAGATGCAGGCCGAGCCCAAAAACAACAATTTCTCGACGTTATGTTGATGCGCGGCGTGGATGATGTTGCTTTCAATCGCGATATTATTATAGATGAACTCCGCCGGCCGGGTGGAATTGGCGAGAATACCGCCGACTGTCGCAGCAGCAATAACGACGACATCAGGTTGATTTGCCGCCAGCCATTGCTTGACGGCGGCTTGGTTGATCAAATCAAGCTCACTGTGTGCGGGGGTCAGAATGTCACAGTCTTCGCTGGCCAATCTCCGCACCGTGGCGCCACCGACCATACCTGAGGCGCCAGCGACCCAGACTTTTTTGCCGGCCAAATTGAAGGGTTCGGCAAGCTTAATATCAGTTACGCTACTGTTCATCGCCACCATTCCGCATCAATTCCAGATCACTTTTCACCATGTCGCTGACCAGTTCTGAGAAGGGCGTGGTGTGCTGCCAGCCTAGCTTTTCACGGGCTTTCGACGGATCACCCAACAGGGTTTCAACTTCGGTCGGGCGGAAATAGCGGGGATCGATCTCCACCAGGACATCGCCCGTGTTGTCATCGACGCCTTGCTCCTCAATACCACTGCCGCGCCAAATTATTTTGCGGCCGATCTCGGCAAAGGACAGCTCGACAAACTCCCGGACAGAATGCTGTTCGCCGGTCGCCAATACATAATCATCCGGTTCATCTTGCTGGAGCATGCGCCACATCCCTTCAACATAATCCCTGGCATGACCCCAATCCCGAAGGGCGTCGATATTGCCGAGATAAAGCTTGTCGTCGAGAGCAAGCTCAATGGCAGCGACGGCACGGGTAATTTTGCGGGTGACAAATGTTTCGCCGCGGATCGGGCTTTCATGATTAAACAAAATACCGTTCGATGCATGCATGCCATAGGCTTCCCGGTAATTAACCGTGATCCAATAGCCATAGAGCTTGGCGGCGGCATAGGGGCTGCGCGGATGAAAGGGCGTGGTTTCCGACTGCGGCGTTTCGACAACTTTGCCGTAGAGCTCGGAGGTTGACGCTTGATAAAACCTGGCAGTTTTTTCGAGACCCAAAATTCTAATCGCCTCAAGCAGACGCAAGGGGCCGATACCATCCGAATTAGCGGTATATTCCGCGGTCTCAAAACTCACCTGGACGTGGCTTTGGGCCGCGAGATTGTAAATTTCATCCGGCTGAACCGCCTGGACGAGCCGGATCAAATTAGTAGCGTCCGTCATATCGCCGTAATGCATGAAAAAATTGGTGCCTTCGATATGCGGGTCAGTATAGAGGTGATCGACACGGCCAGTATTGAACGACGACGAGCGGCGCTTGACGCCATGCACTTCATAGCCCTTGGTCAGCAGCAATTCAGCGAGATAAGCCCCGTCCTGTCCGGTAACCCCGGTGATAAATGCTTTTTTTTGGGTCAATTTTAGTTACTCCCAAATTGTAAAATTATAATCTCTTCTGCCAAATGCCGCGGGTATCTAAAATGTTTTTGCCGTCCAATGCCGCTGTCTGATCCATTGCTTTAAATTCACGGTGGTCCGTCAATAAAAGCACCGTCTCCGCATTTTGCACGGCTTTTTCATAAGGTAAAAGTGTTACGTTTTTATGCGCTGCCAAAGCAGGAGGCAGTTCAGTTATATTTGGCTCTGCCACCAAAATCTCGCCCGTGTGCTGACCCGCCAGTTGTTCGACAATCGCCATTGCCGGACTTTCCCGCAAATCATCGATATCAGCTTTATAAGCGAGGCCGAGACAGGCGATGGCGGAATTGGCTGGCGCGGCTTTGAGAGTTTGCTCGATTACCCAGACGGGTTTGCCGTCATTGACTTGGCGGGAGGCTTGAATAAGCGGCGTTTGTTCAGTGGCCGAATCGACAATAAACCAGGGATCAACCGCAATACAGTGGCCGCCGACGCCGGGGCCTGGTTTTAATATTTCGACCCGGGGATGAAGATTGGCAAGATCGATCATCTGCCAGACATCAATATTCAGCTGATTACAGACTAGCGACATTTCATTGGCAAAGGCGATGTTGGTATCGCGGTAGGCATTCTCGGCGAGTTTTACCAGTTCAGCGGTTTGCGCGTTGGTTAAATGGCAGGAGCCATTAACGAACAGACTATAGAGATCGCGCGCCCGTTGGCTGCACATATCAGAAAGCCCACCGATCACCCGGTCATTGTCGACAAGCTCAATCAGCACCCGGCCCGGCAACACGCGCTCCGGGCTGTGAGCGATGTTAATATCAGGATCGCTATTGTCAGAGGCGGGAAAGCTTAGGTCGGGCCGGGCTTCAGCTAGCCACGCAGCAATCTGCGCCGTTGTACCAACCGGTGAGGTCGATTCAAGCACAACAAGATTACCTTTGACCAATACCGGTGCCAGCGCGTTCGTCGCTTGCTCCAAAAATGTCAGATCGGGTTTGTTGTTCGCTTTGAAAGGCGTCGGCACGGCAATGATAAAAGCATCGGCCGGCTCAGGTGAGGTGGCGGCGCTTAGTTTGCCGGAGCTGACGGCGCTTCGAACCAAAATATCCAAGTCCGGCTCGACGATATGGATATCGCCCTGATTGATGGTCTCGACGATTTCGCTATTTACATCGACACCGAGCACATCAATGTCGCGATTGGCGATAACGGCGGCGGTGGGTAATCCGACA
>JABIIH010000233.1 GCA_018649245.1 Rhodospirillaceae bacterium
CCGTGCCTCATGGGAGAGTGTGCCGCAGGCTAAACGTGATCGGGAACGCATTTTACGTCAGGACTATTCCCGCATTCAGCCGCAGACCGACCGGCAGCTCCGGCAAATGACAGCGAATTATTACGGCGAGCTGGCTTTTATAGACGATGGTGTGGGCAAAATACTGCAAAAACTAGATGAATCCGGAATGGCGGAAAACACGATCGTTATTTTTACTTCGGATCACGGTGATTTACTGGGCGATCATGGGCTTTATCTCAAAGGGCCGACGCCCTATGAAGGGTTGCTGCGTTTGGGCTTTATCGCTAAAGGTCCCGGCATTCCGGAAAATAAAGTTGTCCAGGATCCGGTCTCAACGCTTGATTTGGCGGCGAGTTTTTACGATTGGGCCAATGTCGAAAAACCTGCAAATATCCAAAGTGCATCGCTCAGAGGGCTGATTGAAGGCACATCGGACAGCCGCGACGTTGCTTATAGCGAGTGGAATCAGCAACCGAGCCGCACTGGTGTAGAGTTAAATTTAAGAACTGTCCGCACGCAATCTGCCAAGCTAACCATCGAAGAAATATCCGGTGCTGGTGAAATGTATGACCTCAGTGATGATCCGGATGAAATGGTAAATCGCTTTGATGACCCTGGCAAAAAAGCGTTGCAAAAAGAGCTGTTTGATATGATCCGAGCTCGCCCGGGTTCAACGATGGATACTCTGCCTGAACATGAGGCCTAGTTGAAAAATATCGCCAAAAAATCAAAGTTGGTTGTATATTGTGTCTCCATTGATGGGGAAAATGCACATGGCGAAAATTACTATTGCGGTCGTAATTTTTACCTTGATTCAAATTTCCAGTGTGTCTCATGCAACTGAACTGGAAATTGTCGACGTGCCAAGCCGTGGCACGGCAATGCGTCTGGTCGTTGATTGGCCGTGACGGGGGAGATGCTTTGTCTCTATAATAGCTGAAAAATAAAGTGCCGTGAGGCGCATAATATTTTTCAGAAAAGAAAATAGGGAAAATTCCATGGACGCAAAGCAATCGGATGTTAAGCAATCACCGGCACTCAAGCTTAATTTTTTATCTCATGGCACACTCATTTCGAAAGATCTCGACACCACCCGGCAGTTTTATACAGATTTTTTTGGTCTCGAAGTGATACGCACCAGCGACATTTCTCTGATGGCTCGATTGGGCGGAGACCATGTATACGCCGTCGTCGAAAACAAAAAACATGATCAGGAAATGGGTTTTTTGTTCCATAACGGGTTAGATGTGGCGTCAGATAGCGAGGTTGATGCCGCCCACAAGGTCGCCGTTGAGCAGAAAGAAAAATGGGGTTTAAGCAAAATCTCAAATCCTAAAACTCAACACGGCACCTATAGTTTTTATTTTTGGGATATGGACGGCAATTGCTGGGAAATCTTGAGCAATCCTGAGCGTGGCTATATGTGGATTTTTGAGCAAGGTGATCTGGAAGGCAAAGGGCACTGGGGCCAAAACTTTGAACATCCGGGAGAGGATAAATAGTTGAAATTTCTGACTTTTAAAAAGGACATTGGTTCTCAGATTGGCCTTGTTTTCGGCGATGATTTTGTCCTCGACATATCCCAGGCAGGTAGCGTTGTGCCGTCCGCCCGAATTTTACCGCACACACTAAGAGAGCTGCTCGAACTTGGTGAAGATGGCTTAAATGCTGCCCGCGGATGTCTTGAAGAGGCCGAAGGCGCAGAAGAAAAACTCAAAGAAGCGGGTGCATTGCTGCCTATAGGCGGGCTTTCTCTGCTGCCACCTGTGCTTGATCCGAAACTGATCCTTTCCGTCGGGCTCAATTATTGGAAACATCTGGAAGAAATGGCAGGCACGCCGGTGCCTAAGCATCCCGCTGCCTTTATAAAAACGCGCGACTCACTTTTGGGGTCGGGGCTGCCCATTCAAGCACCGTCGCAATGTCCGGACATGATCGACTATGAGGGTGAGTTTTGCCTCGTTATGGGCAAACTTTGTCACAATGTCAGCGCCGATGAGGCGATGGACTATGTTGCCGGCTATACGATCGCCAATGATGTCTCGGCCCGGAATTGGGTGCATGAAGTGTTTTCAGCTGAAGGCACTTTTCCGGCGATCCATGCCTGGGAGCGCAATATTAACGGCAAGCAGCTGCCGGGGTTTACGCCCTGCGGTCCGCTGATGGTGACCAAAGATGAGATTAGTGATCCCCAGACCCTCCAGATGGAGACACGCCTCAATGGTGAGGTCATGCAATCAACCAAAACCGATGACATGATTTTTAAATTGCCGGAGTTGATCGCCTATTTCTCACAATGGTATCGATTTAATCCTGGCGACATTATCACCACCGGCTCGCCTGCCGGTGTCGGCTTTGGCCGTGATCCCAAAGTATTTATGAAACCCGGTGATATCGTTGAGGTTGAAGTTGAGGGTATTGGCGTTTTGACAAATTCAATCGCTTAGGTAAATGTCGCCGTAACGGTGCCAAGGGTTTGAACCATGCCTCGATCTCAAAGGTTGGTGCAAGGGTGGCGACCGCGGCCCGGGCATCTTCCTCCGTCACATTTGGCCCTACCCATGGTAGGCAAAGCTCGTTCTCCCAACCCCGGCCGGATAAGCTCCGCACCAGGAAAGCTAAACCCTCCTTTGCTAACCGATCAATTAAAATGGTAACCCGACATAGTTTTCAGCCAGCGCTTTTTGCGCCGCTTGCGAGTCTTGTAAATAGTCGAGCTCGGCAGCCTGGATGCGGCGATCAAACGGGCTTTCATCGGGAAACCGGTGCAGCAGGGTCGTCATCCACCAGGAAAAGCGCTCAGCCTTCCAAATCCGCCGGAGGCAATTATGGGAATAATTATCGAGGCCTTGCTCGCTGTTGTCCTGATAATACTCGATGAGCGCGTTGGAGGCATAATAGATATCTGAAGCTGCCAAGTTGAGGCCTTTGGCGCCGGTCGGCGGCACAATATGCGCTGCATCACCGGCCAGCATTAAACGGCCATGGCGAAGCGGTTCAGCGACGAAGCTTCGAAGTGGCGCGATACTTTTTTCGATTGAGGGACCGGTTTCCAAACTCGCTGCCGTTTCATCCGGCAGACGCGAGCGCAACTCGTCCCAGAACCGGTCGTCGGTCCATTCTTCTAAATCTTCATCGAAGGCGCATTGAAGGTAATAGCGGCTGCGGGTTTCTGACCTCATTGAACAGAGCGCAAAGCCGCGCTTATCGTTTACATAAATAAGTTCTTCGGCGACCGGCTTGGTCTCTGACAATACGCCGAGCCAGCCAAACGGATAGACCCGCTCGAACTCTCGCAAAATATCCTGCGGCATGGTTCTGCGCGAAACCCCATGATAGCCGTCGCAACCGACTACAAAATCGCAGATGACTTCGTGTTCTGCGCCGTCCTTTTGGTAAGTCAGTTTTGGAGTGTCACTATCGAGGTCAGATATTTGAACGTTTTCAGCTTCATAAACCAACTGTCCGTCAAGTGCCGCCCGGGCATCCATCAAATCCTTGGTGACTTCGGTCTGACCGTAAACCGTGACGACATCGCCGCCGGTCAGCCCTTTCATATCGATGTGTAGTCGTTTGCCGTTAAAGATGATCTCAAAGCCGTCATGAATCAGGCCTTCTCTGGCCATGCGGTCACCGGCTTTGGCTTGATGCAGGAGATCGACCATGCCTTGTTCGAGCACGCCAGCGCGAATACGGCCCAACACGTAGTCGGCCGTACGCCTTTCCAGCACAATGGTTTCAATGCCCTGAAGGTGCAGCAATTGGGACAGTAATAGACCTGAAGGTCCGGCTCCGATGATACCGACTTGAACGCGCATGGCAGATACTCCCTGAATAAACTATTATTTGGGAGTCAGTGTGGCAAATTTGGCGAAGCAATTGAATGAAAAAAACCCAATTGCGATGATTTAATCAGGAATAACCGCCGTCACTTCAATCTCAAGCTTGGCGCCTTCTTCAACAAATCCGGCAACCTGGATACCGGTCATGACCGGAAAAACTTTGCCCATCACTTCTTGGTAGACTTTACCCAATTCTCCCAACGAAGCATTGTACTCGTCCTTGTCACCGAGATACCACGTCATGCGGGTCATGTGTTCAGGCTTGGCGCCGCCTTCGGTCATAATAGCCAGGATATTCTGCAGGGCTTGGCGTGCCTGTCCGGCTAAACTGTCGGTTTCAAACTCTTCCTGCTCGTTCCAGCCGACTTGGCCGGCAATGAAAACCATTGTGCCTTTGACCTTAATGCCGTTGCTATAACCTTTGGGGCGGGGCCAGCCTGGTGGTTGTAAAATTTCCATGATCGTGACTTCCTCTATGTTCAAAAATTGAGTTCTTGAATGATAATAAAAATTAGTTTAGACTTAAACTGTTTAAGGATAAACTAATTAAAATTATTAAAGCAAGGGAACGGTTCTGGCAAGCTTTTGCCAGTGGTTTCAGATAGGAATCGGTAGATGAAAATCGCATGTATTGGCGGCGGTCCAGCGTCGCTTTATTTTTCGCTGTTGGCTAAAAAGACCAACCGGGATTGGGATGTTACGGTTTACGAGCAGAACCCGGATAACGTCACCTGGGGATTTGGCGTCGTGTTTTCCGATGAGACGATGGAAAATTTCAAGGATGCCGATTTTGAGACCTATAAAGCCATTACCGATAGCTTTGTGCATTGGGATGAAATCGACATTTTCCATAAAGGCCACAAAATCGCGTCCCGCGGCCATGGTTTTGCCGGCATGCAACGCCTCAAATTATTGCAAATATTAGAAGCCCGCGCCAAAGAGCTCGGTGTGACGATGGTCCATGATGTGATTGTCGATAATTTGGATGATCATCAGGACGCAGATTTGATTGTTGCCGGAGATGGCATTGCGTCCTTTATTCGCGACCAACATGTTGATGAATTTGCCGCCGACGTCGTCATGCGGCCAAATAAATTTACCTGGCTCGGCTCGACTAAAGCGTTTGATACCTTCACGTTTTATTTTAATCAAAATGAGCACGGTCTGTGGCGGGCGCATTGCTATCAATATATGCCGGGCCAATCGACTTTCATTATTGAGACGACCGAGGATACCTGGCGCCGGGCCGGCCTTGAAAATGTCACCGAAGCTGAAACAGTTGCCTATTGCTCAAAGGTTTTTGAAAAAGAACTCGGCGATGACACGCTGATCACAAATAATTCGGTGTGGCGGACGTTCCCGCGGGTAAGAAATGGCAAATATTATCACGATAATATTGTCTTGCTTGGCGATGCCCTCCACACGGCGCATTTTTCTATCGGCTCCGGCACCAAACTGGCGATGGAAGATGCTGTCGATCTCTATGAAAGTCTTAATGAGCATCCGGGTGACTTGTCTAAAGCACTGCCGGCATTTCAGCAGAAACGCGAGCCCGACGTCGATTCGCTGCAACGTGCTGCCCAGGTAAGTATGGAATGGTTTGAAAATGTTGAGCGCTATCATGATGTTATGGAGCCGCTGCAATTCTCCTATTCATTGCTGACCCGCAGCTTACGTATCAACCATGAAAACCTTGCCCTGCGAGATCAGGAACTGGTCGATGAAATTGATAGCTGGGTTGCCGATAAAGCCGCCGAGCAAACTGGCGTGGCACGCGAAAAAACTGCCCCGCCACCGATTTTTACGCCTTATAAAATCCGCGATATGGTGCTGCAAAACCGCGTCGCGGTCTCGCCGATGTGTATGTATTCAGCGGAAGATGGTTTAATCGGTGATTTTCACCTCGTTCATCTCGGCAGCCGGGCCATGGGTGGCGCCGGATTGATCATGTCCGAAAGCACGGCAATCAGTGCGGCAGGCCGGATATCCCTTGGCTGTGCCGGCATTTATAAGGATGAACACGTCACTGCCTGGAAACGCGTGGTCGATTACGTCCACCAGAACTCTTACACGAAAATCGGTATGCAGATCAGCCACGCCGGCCGCAAAGCTTCGACCAAGTTGCAGTGGGAAGGCGGTGACAAAGTGCCGTTGACTGAAGGTGCTTGGCCGATTATGGCAGCCTCACCGATCGCTTACTCTGCGGATAATCCGACACCTAAAGAAATGACCCGGGAAGATATGGACCAGGTGCGTGATGATTTCGTCAGCGCGGCGGGGCGGGCCCAGGAAGCTGGCTTTGATATGTTGGAATTGCACTGCGCGCATGGCTATTTGCTAAACACGTTTATTTCCCCCAAAACCAATACGCGGGAAGACGAATATGGCGGATCGATGGAAAACCGCTTGCGTTATCCGCTGGAAGTGTTTGCCGCCATTCGCGCCGCTTGGCCGGCGGAAAAACCAATCTCGGTCCGTATTTCGGCCAACGACTGGATTGAAAACGGTATCACACCAGAAGATGCAGTCGAGATCGCCAAAGCGTTTAAACTGGCGGGCTGTGATATTCTGGATGTGTCATCGGGCCAGGTTGTATCGGAAGAAGAGCCTGAATATGGCCGCTTGTTCCAATTGCCGTTCTCCGATCGGATCAGACTGGAAGCCGATATGCCGACCATGACAGTCGGTAATATTCAGTCCTACGCCGATGCTAATTCGATTATTGCCAGTGGTCGCGGCGATATCTGTGTGATTGCGCGTATGCATCTGTTTGACCCCTATTGGACGCGCCATGCCGCTAAGGAACTGGGCTACGATTTAGCTATGCCAGTGCAGTACAAAGCGGTTGAGGACTACACGCCGCGCTGGGTTTAGGTGGACGTAAAATCGTAAATATTAATTTTAACAAGATTCTATAAAATAATATACCATATTGATTTTGCTACATTAATTTTGAACTTATGCAAATAATGCATGGCTGTTTTGCGGTTTACCCCCTAACTGAACCGGATTAAAGAGCATATATTCTCCTCATCAAAGCAACAAAAACCCGGCGAATTGAGCCGGATGAAGTAATAGTAGGAGAACAAGAATGAATAAACTTTCTAGCGAACAAATTGAACTGGCTGCAGAAGAAATGGTTTCTATTGTTGATTTCAGTGAAGCCCGGTCGCAGTCCATGGAAGAAATTGATCAGCTGGTGCGCGAAGCACGGCAAGCTCAGGCCCAAGTAATTGGTCAAATGATCAAAGCCGCGGTTAAATTTGTCGGTAAAATTTTTGCCAGCATCGGCACCGGCTTGCGTGCTGCTACGACTTTTGACGAACTCGCCCGTTTGTCTGACCGCGAACTTGCCGATATCGGCATGAGCCGTGATCAAATTGCCAGCGTCGCTTTTGACGATATGGCACTGCGTTCCACTGAAACAACATTTCCAGTCTATCGCGGTGGTATGAAAGTTGCCCGGCCAACCAATGACTGGGTTGATCACATCGCGGCCTAATTGGAAATAGTAATACCTCCCTAAATACCCTGTTATAAAATGTTAATTATTAAAACCCCTGGATCTGATGATCTAGGGGTTTTCTTTTGGCGGTAAGTTTTGACAGACCCCCATCCGGCAGAGTAGGACAATCCGCAGAGGATTGATCTTGAACAATAAATTGGGAGCCGGCCGAAATTGACAACGGTAATCGACAATTTTAATGCTCACTTACTTGAAGCCTTTCCCGACCCCGTCGTTTTATTGAACCGGGCGCGGGAAGTTGTTTTTGCCAATCAGGCAGCGCATGAAGTTCTGGAGGCAAACTATAACGATCGCGATCTGGCGCAGTCCTTTCCTGTCCCAGATGTGCTGGCCGCCGCCGAAGCGGTTGTTAACGGTGAAGCCATCCGGGAAGTTGATATATCCCTTTCCGTTCCGGTACCGCGCAATTTAAAAATTCGCATTGTTAGCATTGCTGATGCTGTTGCTATGGCTGAAGGCGCTGTGGCTCTTATGGTATTTCAAGATATCAGCTCTGAGACTCTGGCTGAACAGATGCGCCAAGATTTTGTCGCCAATGTCAGTCATGAACTGCGCTCACCAATTGCCTCTCTGATTGGTATTATTGAAACCTTGCAAGGCCCCGCAAAGGATGATCCGGAAGGGCGGGAGCGATTTTTGTCAATTATGGGGGATGAATCCCAACGGATGGCGCGGATGATTGATGATCTGCTGTCGCTTTCCCGCGTGGAGACCAGTGAACGGCTGCGGCCCCAAGAACAAGTCAACGTCATTGATTTGCTTGAATTGACCAGGGAGCTATTAATCGGACGGGCAGAAGAAAGAAAAATGGAATTGGTGTTTGATTTTGCCGCTGATATTTCGGTTTTGGCGGGGGATCATGATGAATTGATGGAAGTTTTCCAGAATCTTATCGATAACGCCATAAAGTATGGCCGTGAGGCTTCGTCTGTTCGCATTACAACCGGACTCGTTGAGCACATCCCGGAAATTGGCGGTGCCGGTATCGCGGTGGCGATTGAAAATAAGGGCGACGGCATTGCGCCTGACCAACTACCCCGGCTGACCGAGCGTTTCTACCGGGTTGATAAAGGCCGATCGCGCAAACTTGGTGGTACCGGGCTTGGGCTCGCCATTGTTAAGCATATTGTTAGCCACCATCGTGGTCATTTGAGCATTAAAAGTACGCTAGGCAAAGGAGCCACTTTTACCGTCTATTTGCCGCTTTGAGCCTCGTAACTATAATTAATTGGCCGTGATGATAAAGGAAGTTGGGACTATTGAGCACACGAATCCTTATTGTTGAAGATGAACCGCCTCTCATTGAAGTGTTGCGCTACAATTTAGAAAGCGAGGGATTTGTAACATTGGTGGCGACCGATGGTGAAGAAGCCTTGCTGTTGGTTGAAGAAGAAAACCCGGACCTTGTTATACTTGACTGGATGTTACCGGAACTATCCGGCATTGATGTTTGCCGACGATTGCGCGAAACCAAGAAGTTCAAAACTATCCCGATCATCATGCTGACCGCTCGGGGTGAAGAGAGCGATAAAATTTCAGGTCTTGATGCGGGCGCTGATGATTATGTCGTAAAGCCATTTTCACCCTCTGAGTTAATTGCCCGGGTGCGTGCGGTGCTACGCCGGGCCGATCCTGAATTTGGAGAAGAAAAAATAGAATATGCAGATATCTCGCTGGATTTGATCGCCCATAAAGCATCGAGAAATGGCCGTGCTGTGCATCTTGGTCCAACTGAATATCGTCTGCTGCAAGTTTTGATGGAGCGGCCAACCCGCGTTTTTTCCCGCGAACAACTATTAGATCTGGTATGGGGCCGAGAAATTTATGTCGAGGAACGAACTGTTGATGTGCACATTCGCCGCTTGCGTAAAGTGCTCAATGAACAGGGCGAAGAGGATTTGATCAGAACCGTCCGCCGGGGCGGTTATGCTATTGATATCGGCAAAGATTAAGCAGCTTTGAATATTTAGCTGTTTCGGGCTAACCTAGTAAAAATAATGGTAATTTCTTTGTTATGCGGAAATAATACCAACCTAAAGAATAAGTATGGCAGGTCGATTTAACGCGTCTGTCGATAACGTAGATTCGGGATATATTTTGAAGGCTTTATTTTTCAAACCTAATTCGTTAATTGCAAAACTTTTGGCGATCTATTTGCCATTGGTAAGCCTGAGCGTGGTCATTCTGTTTGGCGTGATTGAGGCGCGTTTTTATCTGTCCAGCCGGACCGAGCTCATAGATGAGTTAAAGCAACTGGTATCAGTACAAGATTCAGCTTTTGCCTCGGCTGTTTGGGAAATCGACACCGATCAAATTAACGCCTTACTGGCCGAGATTGGCCGTCTGCCTGATATTCAAAGTGCCGAAGTTTTTGACACTTCTGGTGAGAAACTAGGCAGCGTCGGTGATACCAAGGCGCCACCGGAGGTCAAGGAATTCCGCGTTGATCGCGCCTTGGTTTACAAAACCAGCAAAGTTACCGAAGCCGTCGGAAAATTGGTTTTAACCGTTCACAGCAAACGAATTCGAGAAGAAGTTGCGGACCGGCTGCTATTGGATTTTTTAATTTTGATTGTGTTGGCGCTTACTTTGGCTGGCGTTACAATTTTCACCACGCGAATAGTGATTGGCCGTCCGGTAGGACGATTACGCAAATCCATTGAAAAGCTGCGCAATGATAATATTCGCGAACAGGTAAATTGGGAAAGTTCCGATGAGCTTGGTGAAGTCGTCCAAGCTTATAACGAAATGCAAATGAGCCAGGCGATTGCAGAAGACGAATTAAAACGCCATCAGGATCATTTAGAAGAATCCATAGCTGAACGCACCAAAGAGTTGGAAACAGCAAAAGACGTTGCTGAGAACGCCAGCGCCGAGTTAGCAAGCCGGGTTGATGATTTGGCCGAAGCCCGCCGGGCCACCCTTAATATGATGGCGGATGCCGAGGATTCGCGCAAAAAAGCGGAGGAGCTTAGGGAAGAAGCGGAAGCCGCCACCAATGCTAAATCTTCCTTCCTGGCAGCCATGAGCCACGAAATACGGACGCCGATGAACGGCATTGTCGGCATGATTGATTTGCTGCGCGAAACCAAGCTTAGCGCAGATCAAAGCCAAATGATGCAAACCGTGCGGGATTCCGCTTTTTCGTTGTTGCAGATTATCAATGACATCCTAGATTTTTCTAAAATTGAAGCGGGCAAAATGGAACTGGAAATTATCCCGGTCTCGATCCGCGATATGATGCAGGGTGTTGTCGATACACTGGTTCCGAATGCCAATAAAAAAGATTTGATGGTTATTCCGTATATCGATCCTAAAATTCCTGATTTCGTTTTGGCGGATCAGGTTAGATTGCGCCAAATTTTGTTTAATATCGCCGGTAATGCATTAAAGTTTACCGAAAGCACGGATGAAAAACGAGGTAAAGTAATCATTCGTGCGGATCGAGTAGAGGGTGACGCAGATGGCGACGATGGAAAAATTTACATTCGTTATTCAGTAGGTGACAACGGTATTGGTATTTCGGAAGAAGCCCAGAAAAAACTGTTTGAGGCCTTCACCCAGGCCGAAAGTTCGACCACGCGAAAATATGGCGGCACCGGTCTTGGCCTTTCCATTTGCGTGCGCCTGACCAATTTGATGGGCGGAGATGTTGCGGTAAATAGTACCATCGGGGAAGGTTCCGAGTTTTATACCATTATTCCGCATGATCCGAGCGACCGTGATGTTGTCGATATTGAAGACAAAAATCTCGAAGGGCTCTCGGTTTTATTAGTTACCGAGATTGATGAATATGCCGAATTTCTAAGCAACTATTTGACCCATTGGAAAGCCGATGTTGAAGTTTGGGATGAGTGGGAAACTGTTTCCTCACAAATTACTGAAGCGACGTTTAATGATGAAATATACGACGTAATTGTGCTGGGTATAGATATTGAGGAAACCGAGCAAACAGAAATTAAGCAATTGTTTGAAAAATATGAGGCTAATGCGGATAGTAAATTTGTCATGATGCGGCCCTATTGGCGCCGTGGAGCTCGAATTGATGATCCTGAAACGGTTACGCTCGATGCCCTGCCCATTCGCCGCCCCGCATTTATTTCGGCCGTTGCGGTAGCTGCCGGACGGGCCAGTCCGGAAGTCAAGAAAGAAGAAGAAAAATCAGATACCGTGAAGAAGACGGCGCCGACGGTAGAACAAGCCGAAGAAATGGGGCAGCTTATTCTGGTCGCCGAAGATAACCTTACCAACCAGGACGTTATCGAACGCCAATTGAATATGCTCGGCTATGCAGTTGAGATGTATGATAATGGCCAGCTGGCCTTGGAAGCCTGGCAAAATAAGAACTATGCTATTTTGCTAACTGATTGCCATATGCCGGAAATGGACGGCTACGAGTTGACCGGTGAAATTCGCAAACGCGAAGATGATTTGGATGAGCGCTTTCCGATCATTGCCATTACCGCAAACGCCTTGCAAGGTGAAGCCGAGAGATGCCTGGAAGCCGGTATGGATGACTATCTGTCGAAGCCCCTGGAGATGCCAAAACTTAAACAAGCGCTCGGCAAATGGATGCCGGTATCAGCGACAGCCGAGCCGATGGAATATGCACCACCTTCATTTGATGAACCGGAAGATGAAGTTGTTGACGAGCCGGTGGTTGAGATTATGGAGGATGAAGTTAAAACTAACGGCGGCCCCATTGATCCTACTGCCCTCAGAGATGTTTTCGGTGATGATGATGAGACCTTCAAAGAAATCTTGCATGAGTTTATTGAGCCTGGATCGTCCAATGTCGAAGAAATCAAAACGGCTTATGAAGAGCGCTCGGCTAAACAGGTGGCGGCGGCGGCTCATAAATTAAAATCATCGTCACGGGCAATCGGTGCTAATTATCTGGCTGATTTGTGCCTGAGTCTCGAAACCGCCGGTAAGGCAGATGATTGGGATGCCATTGATCTTGCGGCACCAAAACTCGATACTGCGATCAGCGATGTAATCGAATACATAAATACTTTATAATTTTAAAATTCACTAATGGATTTGAGAACGAGTTTATTATGATTGAAGACGATTTTAAATATTTGCATATCCTGATCATTGATGATGAGGCTTTTATGCGCAAACTGATAGAACGGACATTGAGTGATATCGGTGTTGGCATTGTATCGCAGGCCTCCAATGGCCGCGAAGGATTGAGTCTGCTGCAATCGGCTAAAAGTAAAGTTGATCTGGTTGTCTGTGATCTGGAAATGCCGGAAATGAATGGCTTTGATTTTGTTAAGCAGGTTAGGAGTTCCTCCGATGAGCGCCTTGATTCAGCGGTCCCAATTCTTATTCTCACCGGTCACGCGGATGAGGAAACCGTGCGGGGAGCGGCAAATTTGGGAATTAATGGCTATCTTATTAAACCGATCTCGCGAAAATCACTGGAAGGCAGAATATTAAAATCAATTAAAACTCCCGCAATGAAAAATAATTAAACCAAACAATACATTTAGCAAAATACCAGGATTTATGAATGCCCGAAGGTGAACAATCCTCCCTACTCGTCGTTGATGACGAGCCTTTCAATCACACCTTGATCAAGCGACTGCTTGATGCCGAAGGCTATGCCGATGTGTCATTCGCCGACAATGGGCGTCAGGCCCTGGATATGCTGCAAGAGAGTAATTTTGATATCGTGTTGCTGGATATTGAAATGCCGGAATTGAACGGCTTTGAAGTTTTGGAATCGATTAAGGCCGATCTCAACCACCGGCACGTACCAGTGATTATGATATCTGGTGTTGAAGATACTGAAAGCATCGCAAAATGTATTGAACTCGGTGCTGAGGATTATCTTGCCAAACCGTTTAATGCGACCATCTTACGCGCGCGGCTTGGAGCGTGTGTTGAAAAAAAGAGATTACGTGATCAGGAAAAATCTCATCTTGAGCAAATTCGCACCGAAAAGAAAAAAGCCGATGAATTACTGACCGTGATTTTGCCCTCGAGCATTGCGAGCGAACTTAAAGCAACGGGTAAAGTGCAACCGCGTGGTTACGATAAAGTTGGCATGTTGTTCTGTGACATTGTTGGTTTTACCAATTATTGCAGTGGGCGCTCTGCCGAAGAAGTGGTCACTGGATTACAGACGCTGTTTACAAAATTTGAAGAAATCACCACCAAATACAATATGGAAAAAATTAAAACTATCGGCGATGAATTTATGGCGTCCGCCGGTCTGACCAATCCAGATTATGAACCGCTGTTGACCGTAGTTAAATGCGGTTTGGAAATGGCCGCCGCCGCTCCAGAAGTCAGTGCCGATTGGAAAGTTCGGGTTGGTGTTCATGCTGGCCCGCTGGTTGCCGGCATTGTTGGCGATCAAAAATATCAATTTGATGTCTGGGGTGATACGGTCAATGTCGCGGCCCGAATGGCGGGTGCCGGTAATCCGGGAGCCGTCACCATGACCCATGATTCATGGCTGGAGATTGAAAGTGAATGCCAAGGTAAAATGCTTGGTAAGATGGAAATTAAAGGCAAAGGCGAAATTGATGTCGTCGAATGTACGGGCCTACAATAAAGCCAGCCTATTTCTGCTGCTTCTTTTCACATTTGTATTTTCCGCAGGCAATCTTCACGCTGATTATAAATGGAACCTGCCGCCGGGGCTGCCCGAACCTGTAATTCCGCAGAGCAATCCAATGTCGGTTGCCAAAGTTGAACTTGGCCGGCATTTATTTTATTACAAAAAGTTATCACTAAACGGCAAAATGGCCTGTGCGACCTGTCATCGGCAGGCGCGCGCTTTTACCGATGGCCGCGTCACCGCTCAAGGCACCACGGGTGAAATTCATCCCCGCAATACGCCGAGCCTCGGCAATGTCGCCTACCAGCCTGTCTTAACCTGGGCGCAACCGAAACTTACGCGTTTGGAAGAGCAATTACTTATTCCGCTGTTGGGAACCCAGCCGGTTGAATTGGGCATGGCGGGTAAAAAGAAAATTATTGTTAGACGTCTAAAAAGAGATCCAGCCTATCACTCAATGTTCCAAGCTGCCTTTGGCGACAATAAAGCGGTGTCACTTGAAAATATGGCCAAGGCCTTGGCGAGTTTTCAACGCCGTTTAATCACGGCTAATTCAGCTTATGACCGGGAAGATTTATCGCTGGCAGCCGAGCGCGGCGCAAAGCTGTTTTTTGGCGAGCGGTTAAATTGCTTTCGTTGTCACCCAGCACCGTTTTTTACCGATTCGCTCACTCATGTGGGGCTTGGGTTTAAGGAGATCGCCTTTCACAATACTGGTCTTTATAATTTGGCCGGCAAAGGCGCCTATCCGCCGAAAAATACCGGTCTTCATGCCCATACGGGACAGCCCGAAGATATGGGGCGGTTTCGCACGCCAAGTCTGCGCAATGTCGCCGTGACGGCACCTTATATGCATGACGGCAGCGTACCAACGTTGGCTCAAGTGATTGACATCTATGCAGCAGGCGGGCGAGGGCCGGGACGCTCTAATCCGCACAAAAGCGTTTTTGTCTCCGGCTTTAATCTAACTTCAATTGAAAAGAGCGATCTCATTGCATTTTTAACGTCACTGACCGACGAAACTTTTCTCACCGATCCACGATTTTCTGATCCATTTACCAATCCTCTCAAATGATAGTGGATGCAGATTGCATCAGAGCTTCCGCTGGGCTACATAAACCGCCAATGCAATTTAAAAACTATGTAAACCGGAGCACCTAATGGCGTCCTACCAATATATTTATGTGATGAAGCAACTCAGTAAAACCTTCCAAGGTGGGCGCGAGTTGATGAAGGATATTTCCCTGTCGTTTTTGCCGGGGGCAAAAATTGGGGTGTTGGGCGCCAATGGTGCCGGTAAATCGACCTTACTGAAAATAATGGCGGGAATTGAAACCGAATATAATGGTGAGGCTTGGGCAGCCGAAGGCGCGCGGATCGGCTTTTTGCCGCAGGAGCCGGAGCTTGATCCTGCCAAGGACGTTGAAGGAAATGCGATGGAGGGTGTCGGTGAGATCAAGGATTTGATCGACCGCTTCAACGAAGTCAGCGCCAAATTCGCCGAGCCGATGGATGATGATGAAATGAACGCTCTCTTAGAAGAGCAAGGTTCACTACAAGAAAAAATCGATGCGGTTAATGGCTGGGAAATAGAACGCACGGTCGAAATGGCGATGGATGCGCTGCGCTGCCCGCCCGGTGATGCCGATGTGTCGACCTTGTCAGGTGGTGAGAAGCGCCGGGTGGCGCTCTGCCGGTTGTTGCTGCAAAAGCCGGATTTGTTGCTGCTTGATGAACCGACCAACCATTTAGATGCGGAATCGGTGGCGTGGCTGGAGCTACATTTGCAGGAATATCCAGGCACCGTGGTGGCGATCACCCATGACCGCTATTTTTTGGACAACGTTGCCGGCTGGATTCTTGAACTCGACCGTGGCCGGGGCATTCCCTATGAAGGCAATTATTCCGCCTGGCTGGAACAAAAACAGAAGCGTCTCGCCCAGGAAGAAAAAACTGAACAGGCGCGCCAGCGAACGCTTTCAAACGAGTTGGAATGGATCAGACAATCGCCGCGGGCGCGTCAGGCTAAAAGCAAGGCGCGTATCACCGCTTATGACAAACTTAAATCTGAAGCTGACGAAAAGACGCCGGACACAGCGCAAATTATCATCCCGCAAGGCCCGCGCCTCGGCGATTTGGTGATTGAGGCCGAGGATCTCGCTAAAGGCTTTGAGCAGCGCCTGCTATTTGAGGAGTTGAGTTTCAAAATTCCGCCGGGGGCGATTGTCGGCATTATTGGCCCCAATGGTGCTGGTAAAACAACGCTGTTTAAAATGATTTCGGGTGATGAAGAAAAAGACAACGGCTCAATTCGTCTCGGTGACACGGTCAAGCTTGGCTATGTTGATCAATCGCGTGAAGAACTGGATGCCAACAAGACCGTTTGGGAAGAAATCTCCGAAGGCTTGGATGAGGTTGAACTCGGCCATCGCACGATGCAAAGCCGGGCCTATGTTTCACAGTTTAATTTCAAAGGACCTGACCAGCAAAAGAAAGTCGGCCAACTCTCTGGTGGTGAGCGCAACCGGGTTCATCTCGCCAAGGTGATGAAGTCAGGCGCCAATGTCATCATGCTCGATGAGCCGACCAATGATCTCGATGTTGATACCCTGCGTGCCCTTGAAGAAGCCCTGTTGGCTTTTCCAGGTTGTGTGTTGATCACCAGTCATGATCGCTGGTTCCTGGATCGCATCGCCACTCATATCATCGCTTTTGAAGGCGATAGTCAGGTTGTTTGGTTCGAAGGTAATTATGATGATTATGAAGCGGATCGTCACAATCGGCTCGGAGCCCTGGCGGATCAGCCGCACCGAATTAAATATCGCCCCCTCACCAGGGATTAATGC
>JABIIH010000277.1 GCA_018649245.1 Rhodospirillaceae bacterium
AGTGATGCTCGCGCGGGTGAATTTTGACGCATCGCAACCGTGCAGGTCGAGGATTAATTCGATACCGTATTGATTGTCATTTGTTTCGTCTCCGCCAATCATGTTTCTGCATTCCAGTATCTGTTTCGGCAAAAATCCAATGTTCAGTCCTTCTCTCCGTAAAGCGAGGTCTTTTATGCTGGGTGAAGCGCTTATCCGCCACCCTGAGTTTCAGTCCAGAATCAAATGCGGCACAACCTTGGCCTCTGTTCCCGTAACCAAGGTTTTATCCTCCCGTATGCACAAGCCATCTGCTTTGCTGGCAACCAGCCAAATACCAACCAACGGGTAGGCGCCATCGAATTCCGGCAGAGGGTGAAACCCTTGTAAGATATGGACATCGTTGCCGTAGGGCCCGTCACTATGGGAGAGTGTCTTACCTCCCTCCACGATCTCGATGTTAGCACCTTGGCGGGACCATATGGGTTTACGGACATAGGTGCCAGCCTCGGCAAATGCAGCGGCGGCGGGGTCATCCTCGAAGAATGCCGGCAATAGGTTAGGGTGTCCCTCGAACATTCCCCAGAGCAGCGGCAGCAGGCCTTTATTGGAAAGAATGGCCTTCCAGGGCGGCTCGATGAAGCGGACACCGCTGGCTGCAATGTGGCTTCCGAATTCCTCTGCCATAATCCATTCCCAGGGATAAAGTTTAACGAGCGTTGTGATAACCTCATCATCAAGATCGGTGAATTGTCCTTGATCGTTTAAGCCAATATCTTCCATGCCTAAGAAAGACGTCTCTAGCCCGGCTTCCAGCGCGCATTCCTCAAGATACCCGATTGTCCCCTTATCATCTTCAATATCGGGGTTGCAGGCAAAATGCGACAGCCCCTCTATACCCAATTTGGGCAAAGTCTCGACGATTCTCTCATGGAGTTCGTTGAACTGATCACACTTTTTTGGAACGAACCCAAATTCTTTCGCTTGTTCCAACCATTCCCATTGAAACACTGCCGTCTCGTATAGAGTGGTCGGTGTGTCGGCATTGTATTCCAACAGTTTCATTGGTCCCTTGGCGTCATAAGAAAGATCCATTCTGCCGTATAGATTTTTATCTCCCTTGCGCCAGCTTTCTGCAATGTAGTCCCAAAATGGCTCGGCAATCCCAAGGCGGCTTAAAACCTCCTCGTTATTCACGGCGCGGTCCACCACCTGGAGACATAGATCCTCGAGTTCCTCAGCGGGAGCGAGGAAATCCTCGGCAATTTCGACCATTGTAAATTGGTAATAGGCGCTTTCATCCCAACCCGTAACACCTTCGCCAGCAACATACTCCAGTTCATGCTCGGCAGCTGCATCTGCCAAATTAGGTCGTTCAGTCACTAGAATGCGCTGCATGGGGTCTCCGAAATAAGGAATAAGATGCCGCCGTTTTAAGTGGCTCCAGAGCCAAACCGGCGGGCGGAAGAGCCAAATCCGCCGCGCGAACGGGTCGCGCTTTTAAAGGACGGGCGGCTAGTGGCAGACCTGGCGACAGTAGTCCGTCCCGTCTTGGAGCCGACATTGCGATTTTCAGCGGTACGAAAGCTGTTCGGGCTCTGCGATGATCGGTAAAGCGGCTGCGACATCATGGAGCCGCGTCCCCCCAATAAAGATCCCATCATATAGCCCGCCATTAAAGGCATGAAGACCGAGCCACCGCTCGACGTTTTATAAGGCGCTACCTCACATTTATCAGTGCCAAAGTCCGCCTGACAATCTTCTGCGGTCGCATATTTCGGCGACACAGCGGCGTGCTGGCTTTGCGCTTCTTTGAAGCTCGCATCGCATTGATCAGATGTGTTGAGAGGGTCCCTCTTACATTGATCGAGGCTTTCGTAAATCGAAGCATCGACTTTGGGTTCTTCACAGGCCGTTAGGGCGATCAGGCTCACGCTCATCATTAAAACGGCAGATCGGGAACTCCAGGATTTCATCTTACTTTCTCCATTGGGTAAAATTTCTCGTTGCGCACCAACGGCGCAGGAGTTTTGATTAATTTGTCATAGATGCGGCATTTAGGAGGCCGCCGGCCAAAGATGCACTGCCAAGCCATAAACCGCTGGCCATCTCACCTTTTTCTATTCGTTCCGAAATTTTAGGTATCGGCAAACGAACGAGATAGAAAATAACGATCTGGACAAGCAAGGCAACCACCCCCCAAACTGCAACATCTACCAAAGAGATCGAATTGGTGATTGCGCTGGCCAAAGGCAAACAGAAACCAACTAAACTGCCGGCGAAAGCGAGCGAGGCCGCCATGTTATTTTCCCGAATTAATTTAATCTCGGCATGTGGTGTCACCCACATATAAATGACCACGTAGAATAAGGTCAGGGCGATGGCTGTTGCCATATGGGCGAGAAACCATGGTAGCTCATTAAGCGAATTGACAACTATTTCCAAAAGATAGTACTCCAAAAGCAGTTATATCTAATTGCCGAGGACGCTATCACAGTGCACAATTTGCCAAAAGCATATTCAACATTGTTTCCGCCTATCGATAGCATCATACCACCATAAAATTCAGTCTGAGATGAAGATGCCGCCAAAAAGGATGAAACACTAAATCATTCCTGTGAGCATGTCCGCTATAGGGAGTAAAGCGGACATAATCGGAAGGAAGCAAAAGAGTCTGCTTTTGACCCAAAGCGGATCAAGCAGGTATGAATTAAGTCCTCGGCGGCAGGCGGCGCGCGGCATATCCCATTAAAGTTTGAAACATAGCCACGAGAAATAAATCTTCTAGTTCATTTGCTTTATTCACGACAGCTGATTGGAGAGTTTGCCGGGCAAGTTCATCCAACTTTGTTTCCTGCACGGGTATTTCTCTTTTTTGACGCTCGTCATAGGGCAGTGTAAATCGAATATATTGAAGCAGCATTTCAAATAGCTTTCGAATATCCGGCTCAATTGATGTAAGTTTATGTTCAAATACTAGCTTATCTATCCCCATCAAAGTTGTTTTTTCGATGGCGCGGGCGGTCGCCATTCTCACGCTTTGATCAATGATAGCCATTTCACCAAACAAAGAATGAGTTCCTATTCGAGCTATTTCCAATTCCTCATCATCCACATCTAATTTGGTAAGCAATACATTGCCAGACCGGACAAGAAATGCCTGATCGCCAGCATCACCTTCTTTGAAAATTATTTCACCATCAAAAAAAACGCATTCTTGAAAAGCATTTATCATAAAGTATGCAATCCACCTTAACTGATTTAAACTCCAATAAAATTAGTGTGCCAGAAAAAAGAGCCAATTTCTACATGATGGTTGATTCACTTAAAAATATATTGCAATTAAAAAAAATTCTAAAATAGTTATATAAAAGTCCAACGGGTAAAAAAAGTGGCCTAAATTTAATCAAAACCGCTGGGTTTCCGTACCACTAGTTTTTTGCACTTAATGTCCGCTTTTGGCTAATAGCGTAAATTAGCGAGCATAAAGCCTAGCCCCACTTTCCGCCTAATCCATCACCTGGGCCAGTAACTCGAAAGAGCGTACCCGTGCCTGATGATCCCAGATTGCAGCCACGACCATCAGTTCGTCGGCCTTGGTGGCTTCCATCAGCGTCGCCAGTTTTCCCTTGATCGTCGACGGTGAACCGTAGAATGAGCAGGCCAGCATAGATGACACCCGCTCCTTCTCTATCGGTGACCAAAAGCTCTCGATGTCGTCGACCGGTGGCGGCAACTGGCCGCGAGTGCCTCGTACCATGCGGGTGAACTGCTGTTGCGATGTAGTGAACAGCTTCCTCGCTTCGTCCTCGGTGTCAGCGACGATGATGTTGCAGCCCACCATTACGTATGGTTGGGAGAGCTGTGCCGACGGTTTAAACTGCTCGCGGTATATCGACACCGCCTCCATCATTGCCTGAGGTGCGAAGTGCGAGGCGAAGGCATAGGGTAAGCCGAGCATGGCGGCGAGCTGGGCGCCATACAAGCTGGAGCCAAGAATCCACAGAGGCACGTTGGTACCCTCACCAGGAATCGCGTGGATCGACTGGTTCTCCTGCGGCGAGCCGAGCAGGGCTTGCAGCTCGACCACATCCTGTGGGAAATTTTCCGACGATTCCGGGCCACGCCGCAGCGCCCGCAGCGTGCGCTGGTCGGTTCCTGGCGCCCTGCCCAGACCAAGGTCTATGCGGTCGGGGAACAACGTTGCCAAGGTGCCGAACTGCTCGGCGATCACCATGGGTGAATGGTTTGGTAACATAATGCCGCCAGCCCCGATGCGGATCGTCTTGGTGCCGCCTGCGACGTGGCAGATACAAACGGCTGTGGCAGCACTGGCGATGCCGGCGAGGTTGTGGTGTTCAGCCAGCCAAAAGCGCGTGAAGCCGGCGGCCTCGGCGTGCTGCGCCAGATCGAGGGCGTTGGTCAGCGCATCAGCTGGAGAGAAGCCTTCGCCGATATAGGCAAGGTCGAGCACGGAGAGTTGAATCATGGTGCCAATCTAGCGTACATACCCGCCATTGTCAGCCGCGATCGACATCATCCCATCAGGCGAATCGCAAATGGATCGATGCATCTTCGACGTCCGTTAATGAGCCCAAGCGGACATCTTCATATTTTGTAATTCTGAAAAATTAACCGTTCAGGTTAGCTCCCTGAATTGTGCTTGCATTGCGCCTAAGTCTTTGAATCCATCAATTGACGCCCGTCGCGTCGCTCACGCTGGGCAATATAAATAATGGAGCCCAAAACAATCACACTGCCCAAGATGGTAAAGGCGTGGGGTGTTTCATTAAAGAAGATATACCCCAGTATAGCGCCCCAAACCAACCGCATAAAAACAGTCGGCTCGACGGCGCCTATATCGGCCAGTCGCAATGCCCAGGCTAAGCTATAGTGGCTGAGGATGGCGAAAACGGAAATGGCAAGAATCCAAAAGCCTTGGGCAGGAGTTGGTAAAGTCCATACAAGGAGAGCGGCGGGTAGTGAAAACACGCTAGCCCAAATGGCCTGCCAAACCACCGAGACTGCTGGATCGTCTCTAGTGGCGATGATTTTAATTAAAATTCGATTTGTTGAATAAAGGATAGCGGTGATGATGGTTACGATAACACCTGCTGACATCTCTAAAAAACCGGGGCGAATGATGATCATCGCGCCCATGAAGCCAACCGCTAATGCTGCCCAGCGCCAAGGGTGGGATTTCTCGCCCAGAAACAAAATGGCACCCATGATGGCATAAAGCTGGCTGGTAAAGCCGATGGCCGCCACCAAATCCAGTGGCACTCGGGGTAAGGCCCAAAACCACCCCAACGTCGCTAAAGTAAAGATTAGACCATTAATCATCATAAGGCCATGTCCCTGGGGTTTAATTTGGGCGTAACCTTTCCGGGCGAACAGAGGAACCATAATCGCTGCCATCAGTACAGAGCGGAAGAAAACGATGACAAACGGATGAAGCTCACCCCCCAATTGCTTGGCGACGGCGCCGTTGGCCATCAGGGCAAGACCTGAAAAAATTGCCAGACAAATGCCAATAAAATTACCCGGCTCAACGCCAATTCTATCGGTTATTTTTTTTACCAATCGTAGTAATAGTTCTGGCATGGAGGAGGTCAGACAATAATTTGGGTTGGCGTATTGTAGTTTATGACCGCCTTAAAGAAAGCGATCAAAAAGATTTAGGTTAAAATAATTTATGTCTTCAGGTTTAGTACGTAGGCTCGATTTATTGTTGATCAAAAAAAGCGATGGTGCGGACCTCAATACTTTCCCGCGGCGTGAACTCCGCGGGCTCTTCGATCAACTTAGCAGCACCGTGGGCGGAGAGACGCGCCCGACCATCAGTCTTATTGTCATAGCATTTTATTAAGACGGCTTCAGATTTTGTCATTTCCGGGAAATACATCCATTTTTGACTATCGGCATAGGCAACACGATAAGTCTCACCCCGACGGTCCGGATAAATATGATCCGACGCAATAAGATCCTTATCAGCCATTGTGCTGGCATCACATAAAACTAGTGGATCAGTTAGAACCGGCTCTATCAAAGGCCGCCACACATTGACCATGACATAGCGATTTTGAAGTAAGTCATCAGCTTCCTCAGGCAAGATATCTCGCACGCGCTTCGGGCCTGACCAATCTGTATAATCGTTGTGAACAGTAAGCACCGGGGCTCCAGTACTTAATTTTTCGCGTTTGACCGGATCCTGAATCCGGTAGGTATGATCAAAAATTTCGACCCGATCTGCGCCGGTAAATTCTTTCACCAAGGCAATGCACTCACCGTAATAAGTCGTCTCTATGATATTTTCATCATAAAAATCTGAAATAGATGAGACATGATCTGTGAGCAGGAACCCTTCCTTGTCGAGACTCAATTCATTTTCAACCTCCCTACCATTGACAATCAGCAAAACCCGATCCTCAAATTTGCCCGTATCCCGATTTGGATCATCCATTGGTAGTTTTGGGTAGGTGGCCGGTTTTTCGCCGGTATCAACAGCGAATTTTAAAGTGGCCGGGACAGAATGAGACATTATCTATAGCTTCCCCCAAATTTCTTCCGCCACTTCGGCAATCAGGGTAAGTTTGCGCCACTGATCATCATCACTAATAATGTTTCCTTCAGCCATGCTGGCAAATCCGCACTGAGGGCTAATACATAGATTTTCGAGGGGAACATATTTAGAAGCTTCCTCGACCCGGCGTTTGAGATCATCCTTGGTTTCAAGCTCACCAAACTTAGAGGATACCAGGCCGAGAACGATCATTTTATCCCGGGGTGCGAAGCGTAGCGGTTCAAAATCGCCGGCGCGGTCAGTATCCCATTCCATGAAAAATCCGTCGACCGGGACGCCTGCAAATAAATCTTCGGCAACCGGTTCATAGCCACCTTCAGCAATCCAGGAACTTCGCGCGTTGCCGCGGCACATATGCACGGTAACGGTTATGCTATCCGGCCGATCCGCGATCGCCTGTGTGATGGCTTTACCATAAATCCGAATAAGCTCGGCTGGATCGTCGCCGCGATCTTTCATTTGTTGACGTACTTTGGGATCACATAGCATTGCAAATGTTGTGTCGTCTAACTGGAGATAGGTGCAACCCGCCTTCGCCAAATGTATGATTTCATCGCGATAGGCTGCACAAAGATCGGCCCAGAAACTTTCGATATCCGGATAAATATCTTTATCAATCAAATCTCGGCCACCACGGTGATAGGCGAGGCTTGGCGAAGGAATACAGAATTTGGCCGTAACGTTGGTGTTGTCATTTAGATAGCTAAAATGATCCAACATAACACCGTGTGGGTTGCTGATTTTGCTCGAAACGGCCAGTGAGTTGATGTTATGTCCAGCTTGAAAACTTGGTCCTTGCGGGGCGGCAGATTGGTCGATTCCTTCAAGGCTGCATAGAAAATCATAATGCCAGGAGGTCCGCCTGAACTCACCATCGGTCACCGCCTTCAGTCCACATTCCTCTTGTTTCTTAATGGCTTCGCTGATGCACTCGTCCTCAACTTCGCGCAGTTGGTCGGAAGATATATCGCCATTGGCAAATTTCTCGCGGGCATCATGCAACCGCTGTGGTCTCAGTAAGCTGCCGACGTGATCAGCGCGAAATGGTGGTTTGGTTGCATCTTGATATGTCATATCTGCTTCCCTGTTATTGTCAGGCGTCAATTCAACCTTGCAAAAAGACATTCGTCAATGTGGGGCCAACACGATGCGGTAAGAATATTTACGGTTGGGCAGTATGAAAATAGGGCGCATTTAATTAAAGATATCGATACATCGGACGCGAGAGTAAGGAACTCTAAAAAACAATAATTGCACATAAAAAAATTGATTGCTCAATAAGCAAGCAAGCGATAACCTCTTCATTGCGTATTGAAACGATAATTTCTAGCAAAATTTTGGCTATTTCAGTGTATTGGCTACCTCATTTTTACGCTGAAAAAGGTTACCTTATAATGGAAAGAATTGGCTCCAATGGATTTTGAATTTAACGAAGAACATTCGCTTTTTCGCGAGCAGTTGCGACGATTTTTATCTGAACAGGTCGGTTTTGGCGAAACCCGAAATCTGTTGGACGGGAATGCGGTCATTTCCGAATTAACCTGGGATGGGCTGGTTGAAATGGGCATAACGGCTATTTCCATCCCGGAGGAATATGGCGGACTTGGACTGGACCCTCTCTTCATGTGTGTTGCGGCGGAGGAACTTGGCCGTGTCTGCGCCTCGGTGCCGTTTTCATCTTCAATATATGGTGCCGCAGAAGCGATCAATCTCTTTGGCAGCGAGGCGCAAAAAAAGGAATATTTACCAAACTTGGCAGCCGGTAAAACCATCGGAACCTGGGCTTTTTCCGAAAATTCAATACCTGGCTCGCCGGAGAACATCAAATGCCGTCACGGATCGGATGGTTTGGTTGGGGTGAAGTCACCGATTTTTGATGGCGCACTCGCGGATATCGCCATCGTCCTTTCAGCCGATGATAAAGATGCCACGAAAGTTGCCTTGCTTATCGTCGATTTGAAACAAGACGCCATCGAAATAAAACCGTTAAACAGTGTCGATAACAGCCGACCAATCACCAATATTGAATTTTCAAATGCGGCCTATGAAATACTTGATGGTCCGGAGGCAATTGACGGCTGGGCAAAATATCAGGACCTGCTTAATCGCGCCGCAGTATATACGGCTTTTGAGCAAATTGGTGGCGCCGACAGTGCTTTGGAAATGGCGCGCGATTATGCCTTGGAAAGAAAAACTTTCGGCCGACAAATCGGCTCGTACCAAGCGATTAAGCATAAGCTCGCGGACGCCTTTGTGAAAATCGCCTTGGCTAAGGTTAATGCCCTTTACGCGGCTAAGATGATTGAGGCGGACAGCGAGGAAATGGCCATTAGTGCTTCGGCGGCTCGGATTGCTGCCAGCGAAGCCTATAGCTATACGGCAAAAGAAAATATTCAAACCCACGGCGGCATGGGTATGACCTGGGAAGCCGATCCGCATTTGCATTATCGGCGTTCGAAAGTTCTCGAACTATCACTTGGTGTCCAAGTCTGGAACGACAAACTCGTTTCAGAGTTGATCAAGCCGTCGGCACAATAAGGAAAGAGTGAGAAAAAATGTCCCATTTCGACAATCCGGAACATGCTGAATTTAGACGCAACGCGCAATCTTGGCTGATTGAAAACCTGAAGGAATTTGCCAAAAATAATCCTGGCGACTCTTTGACCTTTGATCAGGAAATTGAGCGGTCAAAAGCCTGGCAACTGCTTAAATTCGAAGCCGGCTATGCCGGAATATTTGTACCAAAAGAATATGGCGGTGGCGGGCTTTCATTTGTCGAGGAAATCATTTTCCGACAAGAGCAGGCTACGCTCGAGGTCCCGCAAGATTTCTTTTTTATCGGCAATGCTCTTACAGTTCCCGTTCTATTGATGTATGCCGCAGAAGATATAAAAGAGAAACTCATTCCGGAAATCCTCAGTGGCAGAGATATTTGGTGTCAACTGTTCTCAGAACCAGGCGCCGGATCGGATCTCGCAGGTATTAGAACAAAATCCGTAAAGTCGGGTGAGAATTGGACTGTGAACGGCCAAAAGATTTGGAACACCTTAGCCCATATTGCTGATCGGGCCATACTGGTTACGCGATCAAATCCCGATGTGGTCAAGCATAAAGGGCTTACATTTTTCCATTGCGATATGAAATCCAAAGGCATTGAGGCGCGGCCCATTGTTCAGATGAGTGGTGAATCAGAGTTTGGTGAGGTGTTTCTCGATGATGTCGTTATTCCTGATTCCTACCGTCTCGGTGAAGAAGGCGAAGGCTGGAAAGTGGCGATGTCGACACTGATGTATGAGCGATTTGACACCGGTGAAATTCCTGGCCCCAGCCTCAATGATTTTCTGGAACTCGTTGGAGAAATAGAATTGGATGGCCGCCCGGCAATCGAAAATGATCTGGTAAAGGCTCAGATCGCAAATTGGTATGTGCAATCTAAAGGTATCGAATACACCCGGTTGCGGGCCCTTGCAGCGCTATCGCGAGGCGAACAACCGGGACCGGAAATGTCGATCGGTAAATTGGTGAGTGCCGCGAAAATGCAAAATATGAGTGCTCTGGCGATGTCCCTGCAGGATGCGGCGGGGCTTATTCGCGATTCGAATATTTCTCTCAGTGCAGCGGTCTTTCAAGACGCCTGGTTCAATTCTCCAGGCTTTAGAATTGCCGGCGGCACCGATGAAATTCTCAAAAATATAATCGCCGAGCGGGTGCTCGGATTCCCGCAAGAAGAACGACCAGACAAAGACGTGCCGTTCTCCCAGTTGAAAAGCTAATTCAAGTTCATACCGAGGGCTTGAGGAAGCCACAGCGATATAATCGGGAACCAGATAAGAATATTTATGCGAATGATATCGGCGTAAAAGAACGGGAAAATACCGGAAAAGATAGTCTTTAGCGGTATGTTATCGGCGACACCATAAATTACGAAAACATTCATACCGATGGGCGGCGTGATCAAGCCCACCTCCATGACCATGACCAGAATGACTCCCCACCAATAGGCGTCATAGCCCATGCCAATGATAAGCGGGAAGACAAACGGTAAGGTGATAAGCATGGCGGCGATGGAGTCAAAAATACTGCCGAGGATGAGGTAAACAATTACAACGGCGTAAACCACGATAATCGGGGACAATTCCATAGCTTGGATGTTTTCGACCAGATAAACCGGCATTTTTGAAGCTGATATAAAGAATGAAAATATCGAGGCGCCGGTAACCATGACATAAAGCATCGAAGAGGCCGCCGCCGTTTCCTTTAAAACTTGACCAAGTGTTTCCCAATTTAATTTTCCGCGGCCGACCGTAAATAAAAACGCCAGGCCGGCGCCCAAGGCAGCCGCTTCAACGACGGTAAAAACGCCGCCATAGATGCCGCCAATGACCGCACCCAGCAGAAACATCACGCCCCAGCTTTTCTTGAGAACGGTTAGGCGTTCGGCCCAATTAACTTTGTCGCCGGCAGGACCAATTTCCGGATTTCGTATCACCTGGACCCAGATCGCAATGAGATGCCCAAACAATGCCAACAGTGCCGGAATCAGAGCCGTGATAAAAAGTGTGATGACAAATTTTTCAGTTATAAAAGCGTAGATCACCATTATGACGGAGGGCGGGATGAGCATGCCGAGCGTGCCGCCGGCGGCGACACTGCCACTGGCCAGTTTGGGGGAATAACCCCGGGACAGCATTTCAGGTAAAGCGACACGCCCCATCGTAGCCGCAGTGGCAATCGAAGAGCCACAGACAGCGCCAAATCCGGCACAGCCACCGATGGTAGCCAGAGCTAAACCGCCGCGACGATGGCCAATGAAGGCGTAAGCCAAGCGATAGATATCAGCTGATAATCCACTGACGCCGGCAAAACTGCCCATCAGCAAGAAAAGCGGCACAACGGCCAGATCGGGACTTGAGATGACACCTGATAATTCGGTTGCAAAAAGGGAAACCGCCGGTTTCCAACTGGTTTGTAAAACAGCGTATCCCACGGCACCAGCAGTTGCCATGGCGACGCCTATGGGTACATGCAGGATGACCAGTGCGAACATCCCGATGATGCCCAAGACAGATATTAGAACTGGATCCATCAAATTTCCGTTTCGTGATTATTTTTTGATATTTGTGAAAACAGCACGATGAGTTGAACCGGGATGCAGATCAACAGCAACACCGTTGCCACTGTCCACCATGGCGCCACCGGCCAGGCCAGCACCCAAGTTGTCTCCGTTGTTTCAAAGAATTCTGTCGAGAGCACGATAAATTGCCAGCCGACAACACAAAAGAACAGGAATGTCATAAACGACCCAAAACTGTCGAGAATGTAGGAGGCTTTAGGACCCAGCCAAGACCCCAAAAAGGTAATAGTTATATGAGTTTTATCAACTAAGCCGGTGGGAAAGAAAGAGGCCATTATGACGGCATAAAAAAGATTAAGCACTTCATTCAGTCCGTCAATCGGACTTGAAAATAGCCAGCGCAGCAGCACGTCTATGATTATCAAAAGCGTTACGGCAATGAGACCGATCAACCCGACAACAGCGATAGAACGGCTAAACGCCGTCCCACGCTGATGCAGGAATTCTAGTTTATTAGTCACAGGCGCGGCTTACTTGCCGGCTCTAATTTCAGCCAAAATGGCTTGGGCATCGGCGAGCATCTTAGCACCATTTGGAGTTTGCTTGACCCAACCGTCCCGAACACTTTTGCGAATAGCCGCTAGCTTAGCGACATCGGCACCGCTGGGATCAATCACTGTATGTTTAGGGTCTTTTTCGGCACTTTTGCGAATCATGGTGTTAATCTTGAGATGAAGTCCACCGAATTTCCGCGCCAAGGATTCTTGACCGTATTTCATAAAAGCTTGTTTAGCTGCACCGGGCAAACCATCAAATTTCTTTTTATCCATAACCAGAACGAGATAATTAGCGCCGAGAACAGCTTCATAATGGTAGTGGGTAACATCGAAAAGGCGGAAGGCCTTGGTGGCAAACCATTCAAAAGACGCGCCATTCAAAACACCTCGGCTTAAGTTTTCGGCTGCAGCAGGTGCCGGCATACCAATAGGGACGGCACCTAATGCCTTGATTGTGGCGCTATGTACCGGTCCGCCGGCGCGAATTTTCAAGCCTTTAATATCGGCCAAAGATTTGATCGGTTTGACGGTATGAATCAAATATTGCGACACGCCGCCAAACATCAGAGGCTGCATTTTTTCATACCCCTTTAGTTTGCCACGCGCATACATACGCCAGATGGTTGTCGAAGCCTCGACGGCATCTTTAAAAAGCCCGGGCAGTTCAAACATTCCACGGTCGGCAAACCGGCCGGGTGTGTAAGCCGGGATAGCCATGGTAATGTCAAAGACACCGTCAGCCACCATCTTGAGTTGCTGACGCGGGTTCCGGCCCAAAGAACCGCCAGGAAAAGAATCAATCTTTATAGTTCCTGCAGAAGCTTTGGAAACCTGATCCATATAGGGTTTGAATACCTTTGGAAATGCGGGGTCCTTTCCAGGAGGAAAGAAATTAAATTTAAGGTTTTTTTGCGCATTAACGGGTTGATTTGAAAGCGCTACCATCAGAACGGCAGCAGCGCCAAGAAACAGTTTAAGATTTTTCATTGGTCTCCCTTTCGAGTAAAAGTTGGTAGTGGATGGCAAATTATCAGGCATGGCAGTTTCGTTTACTTGCCATGAATGATGGTTTGTTAATATCGTCATTGAACAAATCCTTACTGCAAATAGGCGAGGCAGCCGGTATTTTCCAATACCTGCTCCAAGGCTGAATTGTCTGCCACTGCGGCGTAGCGTTCTTTTAAAACACCAAGCGAGCGGGCATGATATTTCTGGGGCGACTGGGCATATTCATCGCCGTTTAGCTGAACTGAAAAATTCTCCTCCTCATTCTCCAACGCGGCGGCATTAGCCGTCGACCAAGGCAGGAAATACGTTCCGGCACAGCGCAGTAGCGGTTCCAACGTTGGCTGCAAACTTCGCCAATCCTCAAACGGGCCGTCATTGCGGGGCTCGGTCATCCGGTAGACCCATTTCAACACATTTGGTGTCCGCGCCCGGATAATCGCCGCCGTTGTTGGGTCAAGCGCCATTTCATATAGCTGGAGGCCCAAGCCGAAATCAGCAAAGGCAGGCCGATCACCAAAAAGATAAAGCCTATTTTCAAGATGGGGTTCAAGAATTTCGAGCAATTGATCGAAATAGCTTGAAATTAGCGGTGCTGTCTCAGCACTCGAACCGACAAACGCGCCGCGCCCGGACATGCGATTGCGGATTTTCTCAGCCAGTCCGCCGATGGTATCGGCATCTGCATCGGGCATTACATCACGGGCCAGAATATGCGCGGACGCCACCTGGTCCGTCTCCGAATACCAGCGGTGATGAAACAACAACTTGTTGCCCCACTCATCACCAAATTCCTCAATCAAGGCAGATAAAAATGCCAGGGTTGGATCTTCGGGATGGATCGACGGGTCAGGATAAATTTTCTCTAGCTTCTCTATGATCGGGGTTGAATCCTGAATACCTTCATCTTCCGGCGTTACGACCAGTGGGATGATCGGCAAGCGCGCGTATTTTTTAAAGTCTTCATCATGCTGCATGCGTTGCAACCATTGATGAGGAATGCTTTTGTAGCGGAAATAAGACCTAATTTTGACCGAATAGGGCGACATTTCGGCGCCATAAATTCTATACTTATCACTCACCATTCCCCTCCCTTCAACATGGTCATATTCCTTAAATCGATGCTTGCGCTTGTTGCTGAATTTTTTTGAACGCTTCTTTGCCGATATCAGCGCCACGTTGAACGGCTGGTCGGCCGCCAACGCGCTTAAACCAGGCGCGCAGATGTTCATATTCTTTCAAATCGATGCCATAAGCTTTGTAGCCTCTGATCCAGGGCCAGCACGCCATATCTGCGATAGAATAGTCACCGGCGAGATATTCCCGGCTTGTTAAATGCTCATTCATAACCTCAAACAGGCGGATTACTTCATCCGTGAACCGCTCAATGGCATAATCAATCTTGTCTTCTTTGTAATTTCTGAAATGCGCGGCTTGTCCTCCCATGGGACCGAGCGCGCCAACCTGCCAATATAACCATTGCTCAACTTCACTACGCGCCCGCCACTCTTGCGGATAGAACTTGCCGGTCTTGGTGCCGAGATATTGTAAGATAGCACCGGATTCAAAAATGGCGATCGGCTGGTCATCGGGACCTTCTGGATCAATCATCGCCGGCATCCGGCCGTTAGGTGAAATTTTCAAAAAATCGGGCTGGTGTTGCTCCCCTTTGGATAAATCAACCCAATTGATATTGTAGGGCAGATCACACTCCTCCAGCATAAGAGTGATTTTCCAGCCGTTCGGCGTAGGCCAAAAATAAAGTTCAATGGGAGCCATATTTTAGAGCACCAAACTGTTGCAAGGGTTTACAAACGTCGTAATTGTTAATTGCCTATATTACAACAAATTATTTATTAAGCAATTTTAAAATGACCAATTTGGGGCCAGCTATTAACAATGACTTCAATTTGCAGCACCGATTTTCCACTTAAATTCACCAAGCGCCATCAGTTTGATTAACAAAACTCGCTTTTTCGGTGTTGGTTTGAGAAAATCCCAAAATTGCGTTTATATTAATGAATTGCCTATTAAGTACTAATCCGCGATATTATGAGGTGTTTTGTTTTTTCAGATTATTTGAATTCACTGGTATACAATTTTCGTAAAAAATCCGAATCATGATCAAGATTAATAAGAATCCGTCTGAAAATATTGGTGGCGTGCAATCGGTCGAGGTCGGTACCCGCGTGCTGCTTGCGGTCAAAAGCGGTGGCGGACCAATGGGGCTAAAATCAGTTGCCAGTAAAGCTGATCTGCCACCGGCCAACACCCGACGCTATCTCGTCAGCTTGATCCGGTCAGGCCTGGTTGAACAAGATGCGGCGACTGGAAAGTATAGCCTGG
>JABIIH010000121.1 GCA_018649245.1 Rhodospirillaceae bacterium
AAGTGGTACATAACAAGGGGGCTAGACACCATCGAGCCCCAAAAAATTAAATCAGTTATTCAATACCACCACTATCCTCAACAAAGTTGCGCCTCAAACAAATCTAACTTGTGAGCATGAAGTTCACTCAACGACGGCTCAAGACGTCGCTCAAAATAGGGATTAATACGCACTAATTTGTTTAAATATGAAAAATCTATCGCCAGCAGAACAGTTTCTTCTGCTGTTACATAGCTGAACAATTCACCGTCACCTCTAACAAACGCGGACTCACCAAAAACATCGCCAACGCTAAGGGTGGTCGCCGCTAATTCTTCGTGCATCATGGTGACTGATCCAGACAGAACAAGATAAAGCTGATCAGATCGAATTCCGGCTTCCAGAACGGCTTCACCAGCATTAAATTTGTTAGCATCTGCTAAAACTAGCAGCGATTCTCTTTCGCGCTGATTTAGAAGATCGAAAGTTAGTTGAAAACGGCGCACGAATTCTTCATTTGTCAAAGATTCTGAAAGAACCGGATCAAGATCAAGGCTCGAGAAATTGTCCCTCGCAGCAGTTACCTTTGAACTGGAATTACTCGCTAAAAAAATCATTGTCGCATTATTCCGTTTTGAAAAAGGGGCATTTTTTTGCTTTATGTTTTATTTATACCGGGCTGATATCTACCGAAGATATCCGGGATGTGAAAAATTTGTGAATACATGTTACAATTTTTTCTGTCGCTGCATCAGTTCATCATGTAGAGTTTTAAAGCTGTCATATTGCGGCAGCCGAAAATTTTAGGGGAATTTATTTTGGCCGAGCATTTGCTCATTGTCGAAGATGATGAACTGGTCCAAGCGCTTTTGGCGGCTTATCTCAAAGCGGAAGGCTTTAAGGTGAGCTACGCCGGAACCGGCAAAGAAATGCTGGCCATTCTCAACACCGAAGCAATAGATTTAATATTGCTTGATCTCGGGCTGCCCGATGAGGACGGTCTGACTTTGACTCGTCAAGTTCGCGCCCGCTCTTCGCTGCCAATTGTTGTCATCACCGCGCGTAAAGGCCGGGAAGATCGATTGGCGGCGCTTGAATTGGGCGCCGATGATTATTTAACCAAACCATTTGATCCTGAGGAATTGGTTTTGCGGGTGCAAAATCTGCTGGGCCGGTCACGCGGCGACGGGGCCGGCGAAGTTGCTGCAAGAAACAATTCTGCGATCGAATTTGATGGCTGGAAAATAGATCTTGGCGGGCGGACAATAACCCATCCCAGCGGCAGTGATATTATGCTCACCAATGCCGAATTTAATTTATTTGCGGCCCTTGCCAAAGCGCCTAACCGTGTCCTCAGCCGGGACTTCCTGCTCGACGCCGTCAGCCGGGATGACGAGGCATCTTCCGACCGCCTAATTGATGTATTGATCAGCCGGGTGCGCAAAAAAATTGAAGCCGAGCCCAAAAAACCCAAGCTCATCGTCACCGTGCCGGGCTGCGGTTATAAATTCATCAGCGCGCCGTAAAGGTTAATATTTCTATAGGTGCCTGGCACCTTTTAATAAATTAACTATTTTAAAATGCGACTTGATCACCACCTTTGAGGGCTAGGCGTTCGCGGGCTTCAGTCGGGGTCGCCACTTCAAGCGACAGATCTTCGACAATGCGGCGTATTTTAGTCACCTGCTCGGCGTTGGATTTGGCCAATTCACCTTTGCCGATATAAAGCGAGTCTTCGAGTCCGACCCGTACATTTCCGCCCAAGATAGCGCCCGTGGTAACAAAGCTCATTTGATGGCGACCGGCTGCCAGGATCGACCACTCATAGTTTTCTTCACCAAATAGCTTGTTGGCGATCCGGCGCATATGCATGAGGTTTTCGATATCAGCCCCAATGCCGCCAAGAATGCCAAAAATGGTCTGCACGAAGAACGGTGGCTTAACCAAACCTCGGTCAACAAAATGCGCCAGGTTATATAGATGCCCCATATCGTAGCATTCAAATTCAAAGCGCACACCATGCCCTTCGCCAAGCTCTTTCAAGACCCATTCGATATCTTTGAAGGTATTGCGGAAAATAAAGTCCCGCGTCATTTCAAGATAGGCTGGTTCCCATTCGTATTTCCAGTCGAAGGGTTTATCTAAAATGGGGAAAAGTCCAAAATTCATCGAGCCCATATTGAGCGACGTCATTTCAGGGCTGGCATGGAGCGCCCCGGCACAGCGTTCTTCAAGTGTCATGCCGTGGCCACCGCCGGTCGTAATGTTTACGACCGCATCCGTCGACTGTTTGATGCGCGGCAAAAACTCCATAAATGCGTCGGGTGAAGGTGTTGGAGAACCATCCTCATTGCGGGCATGAAGATGGAGGATGGATGCACCGGCTTCAGCCGCTGCAATAGCACCCTCGGCGACTTCATTACCGGTAATCGGTAAATATTCGGACATCGTCGGCGTGTGGATCGAGCCGGTAACGGCACAAGTAATAATAACGCTTTTAGCCATGGTTTAAATCTCCCCTATTCATTAAATATGGCGACAGCGCGGGTCCAACCCGCCGAAGCGCCTCTAATTTTTACCGGAAAGCACGCAATCTCAAAACCATCTGACGGCAGTGCTTCCAAATTATGCAGTTTTTCCAAATGACAATAACCGATTTCCCGGCCAGCTTTATGGCCTTCCCAAATCAAATCGGCATTGCCAGATTCCGAATATTTATCGCTGGTGTGCACAAAGGGTGCGTCCCAACTCCAGGCATCTGTGCCGGTAACGCGAACACCCCGCTCCAACAAATAAAGCGTTGCCTCCCGCCCCATACCGCAACCAGATGAGACATAGTGGTCCGAGCCATAAGCTTTTCCGGCAGCGGTATTTATCACCACGATTTCAAGCTCTTGCAGATCATGGCCAATGCGGTCGAGCTCTTTTTCGACATCATCTGCCGTCACGACATAGCCATCTTCCAGGCTACTGAAATCGAGCTTAACGCCAGGATTAAAACACCAATCCAGTGGCACTTCATCAATCGTGATGGCGCGCTCACCTTTATTCATGGTCGAGTGAAAGTGATAGGGCGCATCTAAATGAGTGCCGTTATGGGTGACCAGATGTATCTTCTCAATGGCCCAGCCTTCGCCTTCAGGCAAATCCTCCACCTCGAGACCCGGAAAATAGCCAACCACATCCGTGGCCGTGTCTTGATGGGTAAAATATTCGATCTCAGGCCCGAACCCGTGAGGGTCCGAGACCACATCATTCTCCAAATGCATGGAGATATCGACCAAGCGCCGCGCCATAATTCAGGCGCTCTACTTGATGGCTTGCGGGTTAATTGGTGAGCCGGTGCCCCGGGTGATCACCAATGGTGGCGCACAAAGGAAAAACTCATAGACACCGTCCTTGGCGCAATCCGCAGCCAGCTCACGCAGATACCAAATTTCACCATGGACGATACCTATGTAAGGAATGGTCACCCAGTGCCAGGGCTGATTGGTGCCATCGACGGTTTTGTTCGGTCGCACTTCGATGCCCCAGGTATCTGAGCAAATGCCGGCAATTTCTTTCTCATGAATCCAGTCGACTGTGTCAAACGCAAGGCCCGGCGCATCACCGCCGCCATAGCCGCCCCACTCACCCTTATCGAGGCAATCGGCCATCTGGCCGGTATTGACGATAACGAAATCACCGCGCTTAACTTCAACCCCTTGGGCCTTAGCCGTTCGGTTGAGATCATTAACCGTAATGCCATAGCCGTCAGCCAAACGGGCTTTCTTTTTGTAGCGCGCCACATCAAGCAACACACCGCGGCCAACCATTTTGTCGGCGAATTTTTCGATGCCGTTTTTATGCGCACCCGTCGAGTCCACCAAGGCGGCATCATAGCCGTTCCACATTTTATCACCGGCAAAGACATGGGCCAGCGCATCCCATTGGCTGGCGGTCTGGGTCGGCAGATTGATAAAGTCATCGGCGTAACGGAGGCCGACCGTTTTGTCCTGACGGCCTGCTATGGCATCAGTACCAGTTGCCATCATATGATGCAGCGGGTTCCAGCGCCCGCCAAATAAACCGTTCTGTGGGCCATTTTCATCCAAGTTTAAGCCGAGCCGGAAAACCTTGCCTTTCTTGATCAACTTGGCGGCATCGACAATATCTTTGGGCTTGATGTAATTGAGCACACCCAATTCATCGTTTTTGCCCCACTTGCCCCAATTTGATAATTGTTTACCCTTGCGGACTACGTCAGCCTTGGTCAGGCCTTTCTTCTTTTTGCTGATATTTTTTTTGGCAGGTGCTTTTTTCTTGGCTGGCTTTTTGGCCATTTTGAAATCTCCCATGGATGAAACTTTTTGAAACTTTTTGAAACTTTTACAGCAGTCTATGTCAGCCGTTTTTAGCTGTCGAGACATAATGAGCAGCTGCTCACTATTCGGTGCGTTACTTGCCGTCGCTTGATTGTTGGTGTTTTATAGCGCCGCAAAAATTCAACAGGGTAGAGATAAATTATGACTGACTGGATGGACCGGCCACTTGCCGAAATGGCCGAGGCGATACACGAGGGAAATGTAAGCGCTGTTGAAATAACGGAAACCGCTATTGCCCGCCATGACGCCTGGGATGACAAACTGACAGCCTATAAAACCTGGGATGCAGAGAAGGCTCTGGATCAAGCCAAGGCTGCTGATCATGCCTTGAAATCCGGCAATGATCTTGGTGCTCTGATAGGTGTGCCGATCTCGGTCAAAGATATTTATGGCGTCGAAGGTTTTCCCACCTTCGCCGGCTCGCCCAATCAATTACCCAGCGAATGGGAAAAAGAAGGCCCGGTTGTCAAGGCTGTCCGCCGCCAATTGTGTACGATCCCCGGTAAAACTCATACGGTAGAGTTCGCCTTTGGTGGCTTGGGTATTAACCCGCATTGGGTGACACCTCGAAATCCGTGGGATGCTGAAAATCACCGGGCCCCTGGCGGTTCCAGTGCCGGCGCCGGGGTTAGCCTGCATGAGGGTTCAGCCATGGTTGCCTTTGGCACAGATACTGGCGGCTCGGTGCGGATACCGGCGTCGCTCACCGGCAATGTTGGTATCAAGACTTCCAAAGGACGCTGGTCGACGGACGGTATTGTGCCGCTGAGCTCGACGTTCGATACGCCGGGAATCCTGACCAAATCCGTCGCCGATGCGGTCTTTGCCTTCGAAGCCATCGATGCCAAAAGCCGCCATTCTACGGCCAAAATTACCATCAAAGACAAAAGCAACATTACACTCGGTGTGACGACCGACTACTTTTGGGACAAATGCCAAGACGATATCGGTGAGGTGGTCGAGAACACCATCGCCGAACTTTCCAATGCGGGATTTAAAACCCAGCCGGTTGCCTTACCGGAAGCCCATGAAGCGGTTGAAGTAATGGCGGGCGGGATCATTGCCGCCTCGGAAGGCTATGAATTTCTCGCCAGCGAATTGCCTGATTGGCTAAAGACGCTGCACCCTTATGTCGCGGCGCGCATGAACACCGGCGGAGAGTCTTCGACTTTTGATTATTTAACCGCCCTTCGCCGCGTCCAACGGCTGTGGCAGCGTGCCGATGCACAATTGGCCGAAGTAGATGTTCTGGCAACACCTACAATTCCGGTCACGCCACCGATAATTTCTGAGGTCGAGGACCCGGAGACCTATCGCAATTCAAATATGCTAACCCTGAGCAATACCATGGCGGGCAACTCGCTTAATCTCTGCGGCATCACCATTCCGGTGGGTCTTGATAAAGCGGGTATGCCGGTTGGCCTGCAATTGCTGTCCCGCCTTCATAACGAGGAAACATTGTTAGCAGTCGCCCTGGCGGTCGAAGTGGTCATCGGCACACCGGCGGAACGTTTGGGTAAACCACCTCTCGGTGGCAGCCTCTAAAAGGTTAATTTGTGACTATCACCTAAATATATAATAAATTATTTCAATGAGTTAGGAATTCAGATGGCGTTAAAAGTAGGTATTGTCGGGCTTGGGATTATGGGCGGGTCGTTCGCCAAAAACCTGCGGGAAACGGGATTTGAGGTTTGCGGCTTTGATATCGTCGAGGAGAATGTTCAGGCTCTGGTCGAGCTCGGTGGCAGCGCCGCGATGTCGCCAAAAGACGTCGCCGAACAGGCCGATGTTGTCATCACCTCACTGCCCAGCATCCCAGCTTTTCACGACGTAATGACCGGCGAGGATGGGCTTAAAGATGCCGCCAAAGACGGCTTGATCGTTATCGAATGCTCAACCTTGCCAATCGAAGACAAACAAGCGGCCCATGACGCGCTCGAAGAAGCCGGCAGCATTTTGCTGGATTGCCCGATCAGCGGCACCGGCGCTCAGGCTGTCACCAAAGACCTCTCAGTTTATGTCAGTGGCAAAGATTCAGCAGCGGAAAAATGCCAGCCGGTCTTCAACGGCTTCGCCAATCTCAATTTCTATGTCGGCGAATTCGGCAATGGCAGCAAGATGAAATTTGTCGCCAATCATCTTGTGCATATCCATAATGTCGCTTCGGCCGAGGCCATGGTGCTCGGCATGAAAGCCGGACTTGAACCTGAAATGATCTACGACGTGATCAAAGCCGGGGCCGGCAACTCACGCATCTTTGAATTGCGTGGGCCGATGATGGTCGAAGATAATTATGAAAACGCCACGATGAAAATGGATGTCTGGCAGAAGGATATGAAAGTGATCGGCGAGTTTGCCGCCAGCCTCG
>JABIIH010000162.1 GCA_018649245.1 Rhodospirillaceae bacterium
GAATTGCAAGCCGATCCAGCCGCCCAACACCAGAATGGCTGGCAGACGCAGTGGGATAATGTTCATGAATAGGACCAATATCCGGGCCTTGGGATGGAGCACAAGATAGGCGCCAAGCACGCCGGATATGGCTCCACTGGCACCGATCAGAGGGGCTGAAGAACTGGCTTCCATCACGGCATGGGACAATGTCGCCAGCACACCGCATATGAGATAGAAGGCGATATAGCGTAAATGACCCATGGCATCTTCAACATTGTCGCCGAAGACCCAAAGAAACAGCATGTTGAAGATCAGATGCATCCAGCCGCCATGGAGAAACAGGCTAGTGACCATGGTAAAGGTCTCGGGAATTAAAATAAGTTCTGGACTGAGCTCGCGGGAGCCGAACAGGACAGCTGGAATGGTGCCGAGGCCGAATATGTAGCGGCCTTGCTCGCCACCTAGCGACAATTGCCACAAAAATACCGCGAAACAGGCGATGATTAAGCTTACCGTCACATATTGAAAATTAATGCGCGATAACTCGTTGTCATCTTTGAGCGGCAATAATGCCATTAGTATTCCTTATTCGTAGCAGCCAGCTTCGCGGGCCTTTTCTATTACTTCTGCCAATACCCGATCAATGGTTGGCGTCGGGGTATTTGTCAGTCGCCCCATTTCAGCTACAGCACCGACCAGAGCGTCAATCTCCATGGGCCGGCCGCGCTCATAATCCTGCAGCATCGAAGTTTTGTGGGCACCAACTGCAGTTGCACCATCAAGGCGTTTATCGACATCCACTAAAAATTTCACGCCGATTTTCTCACCAACCGTTTGAGCTTCGAGCATCATGGTGCGGATGGTTGATCTTAACTCCGGATCGTTACCCATATCTTCGAGAGTTTTACCGGTCAAAACACTCATCGGATTAAAGCTTAAATTTCCCCACAGCTTAACCCACAATTCATCACGAATGCGTGGGCGGATGGGGACGCGAAAGCCGGAATTTGATAATTCTTTAGCGAATAATTGAACGCGTTCGGTTTTCTCACCGCTCGGTTCGCCAAGACTAAAGCGATTGCCTTCAACATGCTGGATCACACCGGGCTCAACTACTTCGGCAGCCGGGTAGACCACGCAGCCGATAATCCGTTCCGGGCCAATCTTGTCCCATTGGCCGTTACCAGGGTCAATGCTCTCCAGGCGCTTGTCGCGATAATCGCCTTCAAGTTGATAGAAATACCACCACGGCACCCCATTGACGCCCCAGACGACAGCGGTCTCCGGTCCCATCAAGGGCTGGATTGCCTCGACGATGCCCGGCACCGAATGAGCTTTAAGGGTAATGAAAATATAATCCTGGGGCCCGGCCTTGGCGGGATCATCTGTGGCAAAGGGCTTAGCAACCCGTGTCTCACCCTCTTTGATAAGCGCTAGCCCGTTGGCCTGCATCGCCTCCAAATGAGGGCCGCGGGCAATCAGCGTAACATCGCTTTCAGCCAGAGCCAGTTCAGCGCCGACAAGGCCACCAATTGCACCCGCACCATATATGCAAATCTTGGTCATGGTCTGAAGTTACGCCAGTCCCAGTTTTTCCGCCAGCCCAATGCGCTGCAGCTTGCCCGTTGCGCCTTTGGGAATTTCATCCATGAAAATAACTTTTCGAGGTACTTTAAAATCGGCCAGGCGCGTGGCGGCAAATTCACGAATTTCTTTTTCTTCCGCTACCTTACCTTCTCGCAGCACGACGATCGCTGCGACATCCTCACCGAGCTTTTCGTGCGGCAAGGCAAAGGTGACGACCTGTTCAACGGCGGCATGATCCATCAACACTTCATCGACTTCACGGGGTGAGATTTTCTCACCACCCCGGTTGATGATTTCTTTGAGCCGACCGGTCAGGCTGATATAGCCGTCGCTATCAATCACCCCTTGATCACCGGTGCGATACCAGCCATCGCAAAAAGCGGTGGCGTTGGCTTCGGGATTGGCTTCATAACCGGAAAAAACGTTGGGACCTTTTATCGCCAGTTCGCCGATTTTTCCAGGTGGTAAAAGATTGCCGTCACTATCCATCACTGCGACTTCAGGCCCTGCCGCCAGGCCAACACTGCCTGGTTTGCGAGGTGCATCGGGCAGTGGGTTACAGGCCACTTGATGAGCCGCCTCGGTCATGCCCAAGGCTTCGATAACTGGGCAGCCGAACGTGTCTTCAAGCTCCTGCATCACAGTTGGCGGCAAAGAAGAACTTGATGAGCGAATAAGGCGAAAAGGTACCGCATCGACAATATCCTGATTGCGGCTGGCCCGGCTTAAAATTGCCTGGTGCATAGTCGGCACGGCGGTGTACCAGGATGGCTTGGCTTCATCGACCCAGGCGAAGAATTTCAAGGCACTAAAGCCGGGGGTGCAAAATATCGAGGCGCCTGCCCGGACTGATGACAAAGTCGCTGCGATCAGCCCGTGGATATGAAACAGCGGCATGATATTAAGCTCAATGTCTTCCGGCTGGAGGTTGAGCGAGGTTTTGATGTGTTCCGCCGAAGCGCAAATATTTTTCTGAGCGAGCGGCACAATCTTTGGCCGGGATGTTGTGCCGGAGGTATGCAGCACTAAGCCACAATCTTCTGGCTCTGCATAGCCGCCATTGGCAGCGGGGTCACCGGTAGCCTCGCCAACAATCGAAAACAGGCCGGCGGGATCGCTTTCAGCCCAGTCAATTTCCAGCACCGGAATATCGCGTTGGCTGGCGACTGCAAGAGCCGGGGAGGTACTGCCTTTTTCCACCATCAAGGCTTTGGCATTGAGATCCGAAAGATAGAAATCAAATTCTTCTTCGCGGTAGCTCGGATTGAGCGGTGCGGTCGTGGCGCCGGCGGCCACCGCCATAAAGGCGCTTGCCATTTCAGGTCCGTTCGGTAGCACAATGGCAACCCGGTCGTTACGTCCAATGCCATGGGCATTTAAGGCCGCAACTGTATTTTCAACGTGATCGAGTAAGCCGCTATAGGTTAGATAGGAACGTCCTGGTGCGCCCAGTACGTTGGCGTCGCTGGCCCCAGATTTTATGACTTCAATGATTGTCTTCGCCATTTTATAGGATATTCCCCTAGATATTTTTCAAAATTAATCGAGCGCAAATTAGCATAAAATATCATTAACAGCGAACAGGAATTGGGGAGTCGAGAATCAGAAACAGGACCATCGAAGATGATCCTGTCTCCACATTAATTACGACACTGCCTTGGCTCTAATTCCAGATGGCAAAAGCCATGGCGTTGCCGGTACCTGCGGCCGAACGATAACAGGGAATGTAGTCCACTGCCGTTGATTCTAAGTCCGTGTCGGCAATAAAACCGGCGAGCGCAATCCAGTTCTTGAGCTCCGACGTGCCCGACACCAGTAAGTCATTCGGAATCGCTAAAATTTGCGCTTCGTCACCACTTTCGATCGCATCCAAGAACTGCCGGTCGAGCTCTTCATCGATGGTGAAATGACTGAGCCCGCCGGAACTAAAGCCGGCGACTTTTAAATTACTGTCCCAGCTGTCGACGGCTTTACGTACTTCTTTGCCGAATTTGTAGCAGCGCGCAACGGTTGGCTGATTGGGCGGGAAAAAAGTATTGGTAAACACCGGCACATTGGGAATGACCGTATCACGCATGATTTGACGGTAAATGAAACCAAATGCGTGGGGTACGCCACTCCACCAGTGATCACTAATTTCCGGCAGACGCGTTGATTGGCCGACATCAAACTCATTTTCGATCAGCTGTTCGATGATGTGTTTGCCGAGTTCAGGGCAGCCGTCATAAACGTCGACTTGCTGGCCGGTGTGTCCGGGTTCGGCGATACCAATACCCGGGTTTAATTTTGCCTTTTGAGCCTCGCTATACGGAATATTCTCAAGTTTTTCACCCCAGAAAACACTAAAGGCCGGCATGTTGGTATCGACGATAACTTCGTTCTGATCGTTACCAAAAATCACCGCAACATCGGGCGCCGCTGCTTCATATGCCTGGGCCATATTTTCCAGCCGCTCCATGCAGACAGCATGTTTTTCGCGCCAGATTTCAACCGATACCTGGTCGCCAAAATTGCCGTCTTTACGTTTTTCCAGTAATTCATCAAAAGTGTAGCTTTCGCCGCGATAGGGGTGGGCGGCGGCAATTTTATCGAATTCCGCGCGTTGGCCCCATTCTTCCGGCGGGGTCGATAACATTGGGCTATGAGAGGTGCCCATACCTAATACAATTTGCGCCATGATTTTGCTTCCGTTCAAATAATTTTGAGAGCATGACCGTCCCAGCTCATTTTCTAAGCCGGAACGATCGCTCTGTAAGTTTGCGGAAATTAAACCGCTTTACGCAATGGTGGTGGCTTCCAGTTCCAATAGGCTGGATATCCGCTCAATGCCCGGGGCAAAATCGAAACTCTTGCCCGGCCCGGCTTTGACAACTTCGGCGTCGCCCGAATGCAGGCGTTCGTAAAGCTGCTGAC
>JABIIH010000287.1 GCA_018649245.1 Rhodospirillaceae bacterium
CTTTGATTGAGCCAACTGTTTCCAGCAATCCCCAGAAAGTGCCGAGCAGACCTAAGAATATCAACAGGCCGATGGTGTAGCGCGATAAATCCCGTGATTCATCCAAGCGCGAGGCAATACCATCCAATAATGAGCGCATCGATAATGTTGACAGGCTGAGGCTATCCTTACGTTCGCCCAGCATGGTAGCCATCGATGACAATAGTTTAGGTGGCTTGGCGGAGGACACAGCGCCGGATGATTTGCGATAACGCTCAATCCAGGCGACTTCGGGATAAAGCATCAGGACTTGGCGGAAGTTATAAGCTATTCCCAATACCAGCACGCTGACGATCAAGCCGTTAAGTCCGACATTCGCCACGAAAGCTTTTTGCAGCGGCAAGAACAGGAAAACGCAGACCACTGCCACGGCCAGCACAAACATTACCATGCGGATGACAAAACGTTGGGGTGATGTCATGGCTGAGCCCTGTTTAATATACTAACTTGGATTTGATAAGAGGCCTGCAGGGTAAATCACTCCTAACTGACTATTTCCCGACAATCTTAAGATCGACCCGGTTAGGCACGCCGGAAGGGACTTTATTGCCAAGGGCCCGCACATCAATGCGCGTGCTACGGACACCTTTTTTGATCAAATAGGAGCGCACCGATAAAGCCCTCGACAAAGAAAGCCGCCGGGCTTTACTGGCTGAAAGATTGCCTTCGCCAGCATAGGCCAGCAATTGCATTCGGGATTGCGGTTGGGCGTTAAGTTTTGCCGCCAAAGCATCTAAGGACTTTTGTGCCGCCGGATTAAGCTTCGTGGCGCCTTGGGCAAATATCAGCTGATTGGTGCCTGCTGGTGCGGCGCTTGGCAACGAAGCAGTTTGAGTTTGCTTTGGTTTTGCTGCCGGCGCTTTCTTCACTGCGGGCGCAGGTGCTTTTACTTTTGGCGGGGGCGGCGGTGCGGCTTTGGCAACAACCGGCGGCGGCGCGGGTTTGGCGACAACTGGTGGTTTAGGCCGTGCTTTCGGTGCCGGTGCTAAATTTCTCGCTGGCTTGGAAGTTTTTACGCTTGGTTTTGGTGGCGGTGCATTTAAAGTGGCCACTTTGGGTGCGCGTGAACGCGGTTTGGTTGATTTGCGGCGAGCAGTACGGCGTTTTTTGGTCGATTTACCCGGGCGTCTCAAGGTGACTTTCGGCAAGTCCTGTACTGTGCCAGCCGCACCGGCAGGTGGGCGTTTGACCAGCAAGCGGGATCTCGGTGAGCGTGCCGGAGGGTCAAGCAGGTCGCCGGTCAGGCTCGGCAGCATTACGGCACCGCCGGCAGGCGCCGGACCGACGCCGTTATCGCTGAGCACACTTAAATCGACCATCACTTGGTTGGTTGCATCCCACGGTCGCAGCTGAGCCTGGGCCGAGCTGACGAGGCTAAATATCGCAAAGGCGGCAAGGATCACAATGGTGATACGGCTAGCCGATAATTTCTGGCGCGACATGATGAGTTTCCCCCTTCATAAAATTTTGCGCATATTCGCCTCGAGAACGTCTTAAACGCAATATCTTCGAAGCAACTCCCTAGTTGCTTCAACATACCCAAGCGACGACGGAGATACAACAGGCTATACCACCCCTTGTGTCCGTTAGTCTGTAATAAAATCTTGTGTCGAAAATATGGCTAAAATGGTGAAGAATTGCCTACCTATTTCCCGCTAATTCCTGACTATTTTCCGGCTTTTCTGAGAATTTGGCCCAGCTCTTGATGTAAATTTGGATTAACTGCGAGAATCGAACCGGTTTCAAGCATGCGATCACGGCCATCCATTTCAGTTACCATGCCACCGGCTTCCCGCACCATAATAATACCAGCCGCAATATCCCAAGGCTGCAGACCGGTCTCCCAAAAGCCGTCAAAGCGTCCGGCAGCAACGTAAGCTAAATCAAGTGCCGCACTGCCAAAGCGGCGAATCCCAGCCGAGACGGCCATCACTGCGCCCATTTGCTGCAAAAATTTATCGTGATCACTGGCCTCACCCCGGCCCATAAAAGGGATGCCGGTGGCGAAAATCGATTGATCCATTTGGGCTCGGCCGGAAACCCGCATGCGCCGGTCATTGAGAAAGGCACCCTGGCCTTTTTCGGCCCAGAACATTTGTTCATTGATCGGCTCATAAATAACTCCGGCAGTAATCTCACCATTTTC
>JABIIH010000130.1 GCA_018649245.1 Rhodospirillaceae bacterium
CACACTGTTTATTATTTCCCGGCGTTATGGCGTCTCAGCGCGGGGGATTATCGAAGCCAACGATTTAACGCCGCCCTACCGGTTGCAGCGGGGCGAATCGCTCATCCTACCGCGCCCTAGATTGCATCGAATTGTGAGCGGTGACTCGCTCTATAAAATATCCCGGCGCTATGGTGTTGATGCTTATGAATTGGCGCGGCTCAACTATCTGCGGCCGCCCTATCGCATTTATGTTGGCCAACAGCTGGTGCTGCCGTCCTCCGGGGCCTCGGATATGCCGGAAGAAGCTGTCGTGGCTAAACGCGAGCCGGTTAAAACAGCGACTTTACCGTCGGTGAAAGAAGATGCAGCGCCGGTACCCGAAATTCCCACACCTTCCCGTAAACCCACGACCAAAGCGCCGTCTAAACGGTCTAAATTCACCGCGACAGCGCGCAAAACCATCCCCGTGCCGCGGGTTAAAACATCCGGTCGCTTTAATTGGCCGGTGCGGGGCCGTTTGTTGTCGATTTACGGCTCAAAAGGTGAAGGGCTGCACAATGATGGCATCAACATAGCCGCCCCCCACGGTGCTTCGGTGCGTGCGGCCGGCAGCGGTGTTGTCGCCTATGCCGGCAATGAGCTTCGCGGATTTGGTAATTTATTGCTGATCAAACATACCGGCGGCTGGGTCACGGCTTATGCTCATAACGATAGGCTTTTGGTCAGGCGTGGTGATAAAGTCGGCAAGGGTCAGGTAGTGGCTAAAGTGGGGGCCTCGGGCAATGTCGCCTCGCCACAGCTGCATTTTGAAATTCGCAAAGGCAAACGCGCCATCAATCCGCTAAGGCATCTCAAACGTCTGCGCGCAAATATAATAAAGGTACCTGGTACCATTATTACAATGCTAACCAATTAATCTATGTGCTTGCCGAGGCGACCGGCGAGATCCTGAATAAACTGCCAAGCCACCCGGCCTGAACGTGAGCCCCTTGTCATCGACCATTCAAGCGCTTCGGCGTGGAGTTGTTCTATGTCCATTTCCAGACCGTAGCGTTCGGCATAGCCGTCAATAATCTCAAAGAAGGTATCTTGCTTGACCGGGTGGAAGCCCAGCCAAAGACCAAAGCGATCCGACAGTGAAACCTTTTCTTCGACGGCCTCAGCCGTGTGGATGGCGGTCGAACGCTCGTTCTCAATCATATCCCGCGGCATCAGGTGACGGCGGTTGGAGGTGGCATAGAAAATGATATTTTCGGGCCGGCCTTCGATGCCGCCTTCAAGCACGGCTTTGAGTGATTTAAACGTCGCGTCTTCCATCTCGAAAGAAAGATCATCGCAGAACAGCAGACAGCGCCGGTCGGACTGCGCCAATACATGCAACAGGCGCGGCAGAGTTGGAATATCTTCCCGGTGAATTTCAACCAGTGCCAAGATGTTTTTATTCTTCTCATTGATCTCGGCATGAATGGCTTTGACCAATGAGCTTTTACCGGTGCCGCGTGCGCCCCACAGCAAGGCATTATTGGCTGGAAAACCATTGGCAAAACGTTCGGTATTATCGCGCAGAATACCAATCTGCTGCTCGATGCCTTGAAGCAAATCGAGCTCAATACGATTAACTTTAAGGATCGGCTGAAGATTTTCCGGGTTTGAATGCCAGACGAAGGCATCGGCACCGGACATGTCATGGCTTTTACCGGCAGGCGGCGCCAAGCGGTCCAGAGCATCGGCAATGCGCTCCAAGAGGGGCTCAAGGTCGTGTTTAGACATTCAAATATTCTCCAAAGTCACCTTAATCTTTAGGCGGCGGGACCCTACCATAGATGTGCTTGGGGTCAATACTTGCCAAACTTACCAATTTTTCGTGAAAATCAGCGCTTTACGATTGCATTGATGGTGTAGCGGGCTATATTCCGCGCATCGTTATTGTTTAGGGAGCTATACATGTTTATTTCGCCAGCTTATGCGCAAGGCGCAGGTGGTGCAGATGGCGGTTTTGCTACACTGTTGCCGCTGGTTTTGATTTTTGTGGTTTTTTACTTTCTCTTGATCAGGCCACAGCAGAAACGCGCAAAACAACACCGTGAAATGCTTGGCGCCGTTCGTCGTGGCGACAAAGTTGTCACCGGTGGCGGTATCATGGGTACGGTGACCAAAGTCGTAAATGACGACGAATTGGCCGTTGAAATTGCCGAAGGTATCAAAATCCGGGTGCAACGTTCTTTACTCGCCAGTGTGCAATCAAAATCTCAGCCTGCGTCAGGTGATGCGGCACCAGCCCCAGCCAATGATGAAGGCGGCGGCGGGCCTATGGGAATGATTGGCAAATTGCTGGGCGGCGGTAAAAAGTAGAGTAGCTGGCCCCTCCGCATGGTTCATTTCTCTAAATGGAAGATTTCCATTATTCTCGGGATTGTCATTCTGGGTTTGGCTTTTGCTGCGCCGAATTTGCTCGACCGGCAGACGGCGGAAGGCCTGCCAAGCTGGCTGCCCCACGAACAAGTCAATCTCGGCCTTGATTTGCAGGGCGGCTCCCATCTGTTACTTGAGGTCGAGGTTAATAGTGTCGTGCGTGAGCGCTTGGAAGGTCTGGTCGACGGCGTTCGCATTGCCTTGCGTAAAGACCGCATTCGTTATACCGGCCTGGGTCAACGTGGCACGATCGTGACCTTTATGGTGCGGAAATCAACCGAATTGGAAAAGGCCCGCAAACTGGCCGAAGGTGTCGAAAGTAACCTGGAGGTTCTTGCCGAAGGCAACCGGGTAACTGTTAGTTTTACTGAACAGGCTTTACGGGACCTAAAAAACGCTGCGATCAATCAAAGTATTGAAATTGTCCGCCGTCGCATTGATGAAACCGGCACGCGGGAGCCGACCATTCAGCGCCAAGGCCAGGATCGCATCCTGGTCCAGCTACCGGGGGTTGATGATCCGGAGCGGGTCAAGAGATTGCTGGGCCGGACGGCTAAAATGTCTTTTCATTTGCTGGATCACAAAGGCTCAATGTCGGAGGCCTTGCAGGGGCGCATTCCGCCCGGCTCAATGTTATTGCCATCGGCGCAAGGGAATGCGGATCGTAATCAAGCCCAGCGCTATTTGGTGCGGAAACGCGTTGCCGTTGGGGGTGATCGTCTAATCGATTCTCAACCTTCTTTTGATAGCCGCACCGGCGAGCCAATTGTAAATTTCCGTTTTGATACTTTGGGCGGCAAGAAATTCGGTGACGTTACCCGAGCAAATGTAAACCGGCCTTTTGCCGTGGTGTTGGATGGCAAAGTCATAACCGCACCGGTTATTCGCGAGCCGATATTGGGCGGCAGCGGGCAGATCAGCGGTAACTTCACAATTTCTGAAGCTCAGGATTTAGCTTTGTTGCTGCGCGCAGGTGCGCTGCCGGCACCTTTGACGATTTTGGAAGAACGCTCGGTTGGTCCGGGTCTTGGTGCTGATTCTATTGCCGCTGGTAAAATCGCCTCAATTATCGGCCTTGTCTTGGTTGTCATCTTTATGGTCATCACCTATGGCGTCTTTGGCGTCTTTGCCGATGTCGCGCTGCTGGTCAATATGGTGCTGATCCTGGGTGGTCTGTCGCTGTTACAAGCAACACTGACCTTGCCGGGTATCGCTGGCATCGTTTTAACCATCGGTATGGCGGTCGATGCCAATGTGCTGGTGTTTGAACGTATCCGCGAAGAAGTGCGGGCCGGGCGCACACCGATTTCGGCAATTGACGCCGGTTATAGCCGCGCCATCACCACCATTATCGATGCCAACTTAACCACGCTTATCGCGGCGTTGATCTTGTTCTATTTTGGCTCCGGTCCGGTGCGCGGTTTTGCCGTCACCTTGTCGATCGGCATTGTGACCTCGATGTTTACCGCCATAATGCTCACTCGTTTGCTGGTGGTGGCGTGGATTAGAAGCCGCCGCATCACCGAAGTGCCGATTTAGGAGGGGATGATGAAACCATTACATCTAATCTCCATTAAGCCAAATCTTGATTTTATCAGCAAACGCATGATCTTCTTTGTTTTTTCAGTGCTGCTGATCCTGACCTCGATCTCCTTATTCGTCGCCCGCGATCTCAATTATGGTATCGATTTCCAAGGCGGTATCCTGATCGAAGTGCGGGTCGATAAAGCTGGCAAATTAGGCGAAATGCGTCAGCAACTTTCCAATCTTGGGCTGGGTGAAGTGGCCTTGCAAGAATTTGGTGCGCCGACCGATATTCTGATCCGTGTTCAAAAGCAGGAAGGCGGTGAGAAAGCGCAACAGGCGGCAATCGATAAGGTCAAGCAATCGCTCGGACCGGGCGTCGAATATCGCCGAACCGAGTTTGTCGGGCCTAAAGTCAGTGAAGAATTGTTTCGCGACGGCGTCTTGGCTGTGGTCCTCGCGATGATTGGTATCCTGATTTATATCTGGTTCCGTTTTGAATGGCAGTTTGGCCTCGGCGCTATTATCGCGCTGACCCATGATGTGCTGACGACCATTGGTATCTTTGCGCTGACTGGGATTGAATTTAATCTCTCAACCGTGGCGGCGATCCTGACGATTGCCGGTTATTCGATCAACGATACGGTGGTAGTCTATGACCGCGTTAGGGAAAATCTGCGCAAGTATAAAACGCTCTCATTGTTCGAGTTGTTGAATAATTCGATTAATGAAACCCTATCCCGAACCGTGATGACCTCGGTTACCACTTTGCTGGCATTGCTGTCGCTTTACATTTTAGGTGGCGAGGTTATTCGGGGCTTTAGTTTCGCCATGATCTGGGGCGTTATTATCGGTACCTATTCCTCGATCTGCCTGGCTGTACCGGTGCTGCTCTATCTCAACGTCAATCGCGGCACTGCGCGGGTAAAAAGCGACAAAGAGGTCGCGGAAGAGATATCCTCCTAAACGTTCAGTCACGATGCTAACCAGGGAGAAGACGGCCTATGTCACTTGATATTACCCCGTCGATACCCGTTGGCCGGCAAATCATTCAAAGTTATGGCGATCTTCGCTTCCGGGTCAGTGATAATTTCTTTGAAAGTCCTGTTCTGGTATTTCCGGAAAAGACCATCACCTGGTCTGTTTCTTCGATTGATGGTCTGAGCGTTGGCGCCTTATCGGACGTTATCGAAGCCGATCCCGCCATAGATATTCTGCTGATCGGCTGCGGCAAAGTCATGGCGCTGATCCCGCCGGACCTTCGGGACGCCTTAAAAGACAGTGGTGTCGTGATCGAGCCGATGGATACCGGTGCCGCGTGTCGGACCTTTAACGTGCTGACGACCGAAGATCGGCGAGTTGCTGCAGCGCTGATCCCGGTCGAGTAAAATCCCGTGCCGATTGACCCCGCCCTCAACCTGCCAACCTTGCCTGAGACTACTGAGACTGCAGAGCAACTGTTGGAAGGCGGCAATTACGCTTACGCTTTTCATTTGGCAGTTGAGCCGGAGATTAAGGCTGCTGCCAGGATTTTGTGTGGGGCCATCGATAGCGGATTCGCTGAACTGGCGGAACTTGATACGCTATCTGATCAAGCTAAATTGTTTCAGGCTTACGGGCTCTGGTGCAGCGGCGAAGATGAAGCGGCGTTGTCGGTATTAGATGGCTTAGACAGCGATGCCTCAGACCAGCTTGCCAAGCTCATTTCGGAAGGTGCTAATGTTCTGCTCTACACCATGCCGCATGCAGAGGGCATCGAGAGCTTTGATAACATCAAGATCGGCCATGAGATTATAGCGCCGGAGAACTTTGGCACCTCGACCATAAAAAGTTACCCCGGGTTAGATTTAATTCTAAGCCTGGGCGCCTTTGGCGCCTATTTGCCGAGCGATGTGTTTGAGCAAGACTGCCCAACTGTTTTTTGGGTGGGAGACCACGATTTTTTTTATGCCACACGTGAGCAGGACATGGCGCGGGCTTCGGTGTTGATTGCCAACAGCGCTGCTGAGCATCTTGAATTAGCGGCGCATTATGAAACACGCGTTGCTTCCTTCCCGGGTCACGAGACCTATGGCCGTAGTGACGACTATCCCGCCCCAAGTGATCAAAAGGCGTATGACATTGGCTATACCGGGCGCGCCTTTGTGCCCTACATGCCGGACAAAGCGCAATTCTTGTATCGTCTGGCAACGCTCAATGATCCAGACTTAAACATTTCGATCCAGGACGGCTATCTCGAAGAGGATGATTTTGTCGAAGTAATGCGCCAAAGCAAATATGTGCCGCTCTTTTGGCGCTACGCCGGGGGCTTGCAGACGCGGGCGATTGATGCGCTAAGGCAGCGGAGCTTTGTGTTGTCGCCAGAGAAAATGACCACCGCTGAGTTGTTGGGTGGCGACGAGGCGGGAATTGTCAGTATTAACTCGGAAACTCCCGAGAACGAAGCGCTAAACCAAATCAACACGTATACTGAGCGACGCCGCTCGTATGTCAGCGAGGCAGATCACTTCGGTGATAAATTCACGGATCTTTTCTGGCCGCGCCCGGCGCTAGATCAGCGGCTGATTAAA